>JBAVVF010000442.1:0-12067 GCA_049697155.1 Anaerolineales bacterium | reverse complement strand
ACGCCGTAATCTTCGAACGTTTTCGAAATCAATGCGAAATCGAAGTCTTTCAACTCCAGGCTTTTTACTTTTAACTTCTTACTCTCTTCTTCCGACACAATCCTTATTCCCAGCGCCTCCACTTTATCCAGTTCATCGTTCAATGTTGTCGCGGCGGAGGGCGTCATGTAGACGGGAATCCCGGCCCGGGCGGCTTCCTCGATTGCCCAGGCCGAGGGTCCGCCGCCCATCTGGTGCCCGGTCAGCAGGAGGGGAGTCCGCGCCGCAAGCGCCTGCCTGACCCGGCGATGGATCATCATCGTGGGCGAAGGCAGGACGAGCTTGAACCCGTTCTCGATATCGAGCCGGGAATCGTAAAGGAAAATGTCCTGCGTGCCTGTACCGATATCTACCGTTAAAATCTTCATGGCAAACCATGACGACTTAAGTCGTCACTACACTTCAATTCCAAGCCACATGCGGATGAAATATCCGATCACGAAGGAGAAGGCGGCGACGCCCAGGCTTAACCCTGCCATCTCGGTAAACCGGGCCCGAAACGATTCGCCCTTTGCCACCGAAATATAGTAATTGAACACTGCGATGATCACTACGGCGGTTGTGAGGGTGATAATCAGGTCAAGAATATAGTTCTCGAATAATAAATAGGGCAGTACCAGCAGTGCAACCGTGATGATGTAGGCAATCCCTGTATAGATCGCGGCCCGCACGGGATGTTTGCTGGTCTCTTCCGACCGTGTGGAAAGGTATTCGCTCGCAGCCATGGACAGGGATGCTGCGATCCCCGTGATCAGCCCTGAAAGGGCGATCAATTTCACATCCTGCAGGGCCAGCGTCAGCCCCGCCAGCGCGCCGGTTAATTCGACCAGGGCATCGTTGAGCCCGAGCACGATCGAGCCCGCGTAGCGCAGGCGTTCCTCATCCAGCATATTGATCAACTGCTCCTCATGTATATCCTCCTCATGCTGGAAATTCGCAGCTTCAGGGATGGTCTTGGAAACGCTCTCATAATTCTTTTGGGCCTGCTCCTCGCCGCGCTCCATCAATTTAATGCCAAAGGTAAAGCCAAACGCGAGGCTGACGAAATAATAGAACCAGACAAAGAACCAGCGCGGCTGGATGTCCTGGTTGGTGTATTTCTTCCAGCCATTGTAATGACGCAGTTCGTCCTGCGCGATTTGCTCGATGATCCTGGCATTCTCCGGCGAGTTGACGCGTTTGGCCAGGCGCTTGTAGATGTGGTGTTCGGTGATTTCCGTCTGCTGGAAACCCAGCACCTGCCTGCGAACACTTTCAGAGAGTTGCATCTTGTGCTCCTTGATTTGGATGCCTGAATTGTAAGCCATTTTGAGCTTTCGTTTTACCCGGCGCTTTTCCGGGGAGTGGCGAAAGGTGTGGGTAAAAACCTTCTTAGCCACACACCGCCTGATTTGCTTAGCAAATCAGGGTTCGGCGCCGGGGAAGAACACAGAGAAAAAACTCAAAGAGCTCTGTGCTCTCTGTGGCTGCAGTTGTGTCATTTGAGGATCTCTGTCACAACCGGCAAAACCTTCTCGGCCCACAAGGTATACATTTTGCCCGAGGGATGCAAACGATCGCCCGCGATCAGCTCGAAGTCATCCATGGCCATGCGCGAGATGATCGTCACGTCGACGTAATGCGCGCCGGCGGCTTCCGTCTCTGCCAGGTTGACCGCGTTGAACTCGTCGATCTGCCGGCTGATCGGTTCGGTGTCCCGGGTCGCGGCGAAGGGCGTAAAGCCCCAATCGGGGATGGAGAGCACAACCACACGGTCCGGCCTCCCGCCGGCATATTCGATCGCCTTCCCCAGCATGAAGCGGAAGTCCTCCCGGTACCCGTCCACGGGATAGCCGCGATACTGGTCGTTGACCCCGATCAGCAGCGTGACCAGGTCATACGTCCCGGCGGGCGGGTCGGCCTGGATGCCTTCCCAGAGCTCATCCACCGTCCAGCCCGTGCGGGCAATGAGCGTGACCTCCGTCTGGAGGCCCTCGGCTTCGAGTAACTTCGCCAGCTGCTCGGGCCAGCGATTCCTGGCCGCGACACTTTCACCGATTGTGTATGAATCGCCCAGGGCAAGATAGCGAATGGTGGACATATCCTCTTCTCCCAAAGTCTCCTCTAAAGCTGCCGGCTGGCAGCCAATAAGTAGTATGAAGCATAACAATAAAATGGATTTCACTTTGGTGATTATAGCCATAAAGCTTCCTTTTGGCAGTCTGACAAAAAAGACACGACCGGCGCGGTCGTGTCTGGCAAGTAAAAGGCTGCTATGTATCGATCAGGCGGCCCGGCGGCGCACCAGGCTGAAAAGGGCAAGCCCCAGCATCAGCGCAGCCGCGCTCCAGGCGCTGAGGACGACCGTCGGCGCGGAGGTCTGCTTGACCGCGATCCCGGCGAAGGCCCAGACCAGGACCGCGAGATACCCTGCGTCCCGCCGCGTCAGCGCCATCGCCAGACCGAGCAGGGAGGCCACGCCCAGCATGATCACCGCCCAGGTTTGCGCAGGGATGCCGAACCCATCCCACCCGACGAAGTACAGCCAGTCCGTGATGTTCGCGACGGTCGCGACCGTAATCCAGCCCAGGTAAACCCCGAATAAAACATCCACGGACCAGTACTCGGCCCGCCCCACCGAGACACGGTTCACATCCAGACGCAGATAGCTTGCGATCAGCAATCCCAGCAAACCCAGCATGACGAGCACACTCAGACCAAACCAGTTGTAGTGCCAGCAGAACAGCCAGGCGGCATTGAAAAGGTTGCTGATGGCAAACAGATAGCCCAGCCGGCGCAGACGCGGACTTTCCTTTTGCGCGGGCAGGAACTGAAAGATGGTGAAGGCCAGCCAGCCGATGTAGATAAGGCCCCAGATCGAAAAGACATAGCCGGCCGGGACGAAATACACCTGGAAGCGGTCTGAGATTTCGCCGGTGTTCTGTCCGTTGAGCGGCAGAGTGGAGGCAAGAATATTGACGGTCAGAGCCAGAAGCACGCTGGCCAAATTGACATACTGGCGGACGGTATCTTTGGACATGCAAATCTCCTTAATCTATCGATGGTCGAGTAGCCCGAATGCCCCTGGAGGGCGTATCGAGACCAACGGCTCGGCTTTGTGACCTACAGGCTCATCATCAGGGCCGGGAGGCGGCGGACCTTGTCCCACGCGCTCAGGGAGGCGCGGCGGGTGAAGACATCATAATCGTGCTTCTCGATCTCATCCAGGATACCCTGATAAAAAACCGAGGCGGCCCCGACGGCCAGCTGCCCCTCCCGTTCGAGCATTTTCAGGCCCGCCGACGATTCGGCATAAATCTGGCGCGTGCGCTCGATCTGGAATCGCATGAACTGCCGCCAGTTGTCTGTGATGCGTCCCTCGGCAATGTCTGACTCCCGAATGCCATAAAAGGCAAGCTCCTCGCGCGGCAGGTAGAGGCGTCCGTTCCGGTAGTCCTCGCCCACATCCCGCAGGATGTTGGTCATTTGCAGCGCGACGCCGAGCTTGATGGCGTAAGGAACCGCCTCGTGAGTCGTAAACCCCACAATGTACATGCTCATCAGTCCCACCGTGGAGGCGACGCCGTAGCAATAGGTCGCGAGCTCGTAGAAGGTCTGGTAGCGCGTCTGGGACAGGTCGCGGGCCACGCCGTCGATCAGCTGCAGGGCATAGTGACGCGGGATGTGACAGCGGGTCAGGGTATCGGCCCAGGCGGCGGCCACCAGATCGTGATCGGCGAAACCGGCGGTCTGCACCATCGTGCGCCAGTAATCCAATTGGGAATCCCGTTCGGCATCTGAAGGTTTGTCCACAACATCGTCCACAGTGCGGCAGAAGGCATACAGAGCGCGGACGGCCAATCGTTTCTCCTCGGGGAGAAGCCCGGAAGCAAAATAAAAGGATTTGCTGTGCCCCGCCGTGATCTTTTCCGCCTCTTTGTAGGCTTTCCGCAGGGCGGCATCTCCTGCCCAGTACGAAAAGAAGGGTCGGCTGCGCGGGTGTGGAGCGTTGCCCGCCAGGGCGAGGAGTTGGTTTTCCCAATTTGCTTGTACTTGCATATGGACCTCCAGATTTTGTGTTGGGCTGATTGTACAGGTTTTGTCTATTTTGTCAAGGTTTTGCAAAGTATATCTTGACAAATTATAGACAATGGTTATAATAGCCCTATCTGAAAAGGAGATTTAATGCAAAAACGGACTGCTCTTGTTATCGGTGCCGGGATCGGCGGGATCGCCACCGCGGCCAGGCTTGCCAAGAATGGATACGATGTGAACGTCTTGGAGAAGGAAGCGGCACCGGGCGGGCGCGCCAACCAGATCGTGCGCGACGGCCACCGCTTCGATGTCGGCCCGACCCTGTTTCTGATGCCCGAAGTCTGGGAGGAGACCTTCGCCGCGCTGGGCGAGAAAATGAGCGACCACCTCGACCTCCGGCGCATCGACCCCACCTACAAGGTCCACTTCGACGACGGACTGCAGCTGGAGTTGACCTCGGACATTGGCAGGATGCAGTCCCAGCTGGAAAAGGTCGAGAAGACGGCTTTTACAGGCTTCCTGAATTACATTGCGGAGGGAAACAAACATTACAAGGTATCGATTGAGAAATTTGTGGGACGGAACTTCCGCAGCCTCTTTGAATACTTCTCGCTCGGCAACCTCCCCCTCCTCTTCCGGCTCAAGGCCCTGAAGAAGCACTACGCCAACGTCAGCGAATACTTCAAGGACGACCGGCTCAAGGCTGCCTTCACCTTCCAAAACATGTACCTGGGATTAAGCCCCTACGACGCGCCTGCCACCTTTTCCCTGCTGCAATACACGGAACTGGCCGAGGGCGTCTGGTATCCGATGGGCGGCATGTACGCGGCCATCCAGGCCCTCGTGAGGATCGCGGAAAAGCTGGGCGTGAAGTTTATTTACAATGCGCCGGTGAAGACCTTGAAAGTGAAAAGCAAAAAGGTGGAAGGTGTAGTGTTACAGGACGGTCGAGAGTTTGAGGCGGATATTTTCGTCGGCAATGCGGACCTGCCGTACATGTACAAGGAGCTGCTCCCCGAAAGCCGGGAAGCCAGGAAGCTCGACGACAAGCTTTACACCTGCTCCACGATCATGTTCTACTGGGGTGTGGACAAGCCCTACCCGCAGATCGCGCACCACAATGTTTTCCTCGGCGGGGATTACAAAGCCTCGTTCGACCAGATCTTCAACGATCATACCCTGCCCGACGTGCCATCGTTCTACGTCCACGCGCCGGCCCGCACCGATCCGGCGGCCGCGCCGCAGGGTCAGGATACGCTTTACGTGCTCGTCCCGGTCGGTCACCTGGACGCGCGCTCCGAGCAGGATTGGGATGCACTGGTCAGGCGGGCGCGCGAAACCGTGTTCAACCGCCTCGCCAAAGAGATGGGTGCCGTGGACCTCCGGGAGCATATCAAGTTCGAGATCGTGTACCAGCCAAAAGTCTGGAAGGAACGTTTCAACCTCGAAAAGGGCGCCGCGTTCGGGCTGAGCCACAACTTCTGGCAGGTCGGCTATCTCCGCCCGCAGAACCGCCACAAGCAGTACAAAAATCTCTATTTTGCGGGCGCGTCCACACACCCGGGCACGGGCCTGCCGATTGTCCTGCTTTCTGCCCGCCTGACTACCGAGCGAATCCTTGAGGAAGCAGGTACAATATCTGTACAAAACATGGTCAATGCGCTCGCCGAGGCGCGAGCCTGAAAGGGTAAAGAATGGTCAGTACAACACCTGCTTTCAACCTCAAAGTTGTCCTCAACGAAACCGGGATCGCCGCCGACACGCTGCGGGCATGGGAACGCCGCTACGGCCTTCCCATGCCGCAGCGCAGTGCGGGTGGTCATCGCTTGTATTCACAGCGCGATATCGAAACGATCAAATGGCTGATCAAGCGGCAGGCGGAGGGACTGTCCATCTCCCGGGCGGTGGACCTGTGGAACGAGCAGCTCGCCTCCGGCGCGGACCCTCTGGCGGGTCCCGTTCCCCCGGGCAGCCTCCCCGCTGCGAGCGCGAACCTCGAAAGCCTGCGCCGCGACTGGATCGACGCCTGCCTGAACTTCAACGAATCGAACGCCGAGCAGACCTTGAATCAGGCATTCTCAATGTTCCCTGTGGAAGCGGTCTGCACGGAGGTCCTGCAAAAAGGACTGTCTGAGATCGGTGATCTATGGTACGAAAACCGCGCCAGCGTACAACAGGAACATTTTGCATCGGGACTCGCCACCCGCAGACTGGATGCGCTGCTGAGCGCCTCGCCCGCGCCCACACGCAATCAAACCATAATTATTGGCTGTCCATCGGACGAATGGCATACATTCACACCCCTATTACTCGCCCTTCTTATCCGACGCCGAGGCTTGCATGTTCTCTATCTGGGTGCCAATGTACCTATTTTGCAATTCACCGACACGGTAAAGAATGCCAAAGCGGATCTGGTTGTGCTCGTCGCGCAGCATCTCATCAGTGCAGCCACACTTAAACATACCGCCCTGGTACTGTCCAGCCAGAAAATCCCGGTTGGGTTTGGCGGGCGGATTTTCAACCTGCGACCGGGTATCTCTGAGGCCATCTCGGGTCATTTTCTGGGGAATGACCTTCCGAGCGCCCTGGAAGAGATCGAAACGATGCTGAATGGCCAGGGAAAGAATCGCGCGCCAAAAGGGATATCCCAGGCGTATGCGGCAACACACCAGGCATTTATTTCCAAACGTGCGCAGATCGAACTGACGATCCGGGAAACGCTCGAACCTCTTTCCATTGCCCCGGAGAATATCGAGACAGGCGTCCACTTTCTTGGCGATAACATCGCCGCCGCCTTGCAGCTCGGCGACATAAACCACGTCTCTGGCGAAATCGACTGGGTCAAATCCCTGATCCAGGCTCATGAACGCCCCGAACAGGAACTGATCGGCTTCATGGACGCCTACATCAAAGCTGTAGACAAGCACCTCAACGGCTCGGGCAATCTCATCACTGAGTGGCTATCGGGCGAAGCAAAGAAAATCAGAACCAAATAATCAAATTGCTGGATACAACCACAGGTTGTATATCATTTGGATTTGGCGGAGGACAAAACATGGACATTCGAATTGTGACAGACAGCGCCTGTGACCTGCCCGATGAAATCATCAAAGAGCAGGACATCACCGTCGTCCCGTTGTACATCAACGTGGGCGAGGAGAGTTATCTGGACGGAGTCGATCTGACGCGGGAGGAATTCTACAGGAACCTGCCGGGTTATGCCTCTGCACCCAAGACCGCCACTCCTAGTGTGGCAACATTTCTTCACGTCTATGAACGTCTCGCGCAGGAAGGCGCGCGGGCAATTTTATCCATCCATCTTTCCGAGACCCTGAGCGCGACCATCAACTCGGCGCGTACCGCCGCCGAACAGTTCACCCGCATCCCCGTGACCGTGCTGGACTCGACCCAACTCAGCTTGGGCGCAGGATTCCTGGTGGAGAAAGCCGCGCAGCTGGCAAAGCTCGGCAGGACGGTGGAGGAAATTATTTCCACGCTGCCGGGGTTTATGAAGCGTACCTATGTATTTGCCTCCCTAAAGACACTCAAATACCTGCGCCGCGGCGGGCGGATGAATTCTGCCATTGCTCATTTCGGCGAATTCCTGCAAATCAAACCGCTCCTCCACATGAACATGGGCAAAGCCTCGGCGCACCGTACCCGCACCAACAAACGCGCCCGCCAGCGCCTGCTCGACTGGCTGGCTGAATATGCGCCCTACGAAAAACTTGCCATTGTCCATGCAGGCATCCAGGAGGAAGCCGAAGCCCTGCGCCAACAAATCCGCTCGTTCTTGCCCGAAGATGGCAGGGTTCCCATCGTCCAAATCTCTCCCGTGCTCGGCGCGCACCTCGGCATCGGTGCGATCGGGTTTGCCTGTATCTCAAAGGAATAACATCATGCGACTTGCAAAAATCATCTCCCTGCTCGGCATGCTTGCCATGACCGCTGTATTGATCTACGGTTTCACTGTTGGCGATTTCTTCGTCGAAGGCAGCCAGTTGATGTCCATGCCGTGGGGCATCGTCTCGCTCGTCGACCTGTACACCGGCTTCACGCTCTTCTCCGCCTGGATCATCTACCGCGAACGATCACTGCCCGTCGCTATTCTATGGACCGTCGCCATGCTGACCCTGGGATTCTTCGCGGGTAGTCTCTACGCCTTCATTGCCCTGCAAAATAGCAGGGACGACTGGCGTAAATTCTGGCTCGGGAAACACGCGTAAAGAATGAAGCACTCAAAATCGCGCGAACTGCTGGATGAACTCCGCACTGTCTTTGCAGGACGCAGCCCTGTGCTTGATGCCATCCTGCCGCCTATACTCTTTCTTTTGGTCAACGGGCTGGCCGGGTTCCAGGCTGCCATGTGGAGCGCGCTGGCACTTTCGGTCGTGATTGCTGTCGCGCGGATCGTCCGCAGGCAGCCGCTCACATACGCGCTGGCGGGCGTCGGCAGCGTGGCAGTCGCCATCGGCATCGTGTGGTTTCTGGGGCGGTCGGAGGGCTTCTTTCTGCCGGGCCTCATCAGCGGAAGTATGACCCTGCTGCTGACGGTCGTCAGCCTGGTGATCCGCCGCCCAATCGTGGCATGGACAAGTTACTTCGCCCGCCGCTGGCCCCTGGACTGGTACTGGCATCCACAAGTCCGGCCCGCCTACAGCGAAACGACCTTTGCCTGGGCTGTATTCTTCGCCGCTCGCCTGTTTTTGCAATATT
This sequence comes from Anaerolineales bacterium, assembly GCA_049697155.1. Lineage (GTDB taxonomy): Bacteria > Chloroflexota > Anaerolineae > Anaerolineales > Villigracilaceae > Defluviilinea. The sequence continues at coordinate 3,298 of JBAVVF010000442.1, read as the reverse complement.
CGGTCTTTCAAAGCGAAGACGTCACCCTGCTGGCTGTGACCAATTTGATCACCGGCTGGCCAGCCACGATCCTGCTGTTGGTTCTCACCTATCTATACGGAACCTGGCGGCTGACAAAACTCCAGGGTCCCAGCGTGGAAGAATTCAAAAACAGCATCCCCGCTCCATGGCAGGGTCAACGGCGCGGGTTTTAATTCGTATCTGACAAAAGGTTATACAAGGATAAAATCTCATGAAAACAACAGACCGCAACGCATTAATTGCATTCCCTATTTTGATATTGATCGGCTTTCTGGTCGCCTGGGCAGGCAGTCAGGGCGGGGCTTCGATAGCCGGCGTTCCATTATTTGCCCTGTCAGTCGGGCTGGCTTTTCTCATCCAGTGGCTGGCTTTTATCCCAGCCTATTTGTTGCAGACTGAAAAATTCTTCGATCTGACGGGCAGCCTCACGTATATTTCCGTCATCCTAATTGCAGTGATCCTTAGCGCAGCCACAGATGCCAGGTCGATCCTGCTGGCGGCTCTGGTCGTGATCTGGGCGGTCCGCCTGGGTTCCTTCCTGTTCGGTCGCATCAAAAAAGCGGGAAAGGATGATCGCTTTGATGAGATCAAACCATCCTTCATCCGTTTCCTGAACGTTTGGGCCATCCAGGGCTTGTGGGTAACCTTCACCATGGCGGCGGCGCTGGTCGCCATTACAACATCCATCCGAAAAGAATTGGATTTATTTGCCATCCTCGGTTTTCTCGTATGGGTTCTCGGCTTTGCCATTGAAGTTGCAGCTGACTCCCAAAAGAGCCGTTTCAACGCAAACCCGAACAACAAAGGCAAGTTTATTCAAACCGGGCTATGGTCTCGATCCCGCCATCCCAATTATTTTGGCGAGATCCTTCTCTGGGTGGGTGTGGCAATTATCGCTTTACCCGTTCTGCAAGGCTGGCAATGGATCGCCCTGATCTCGCCTGTTTTTGTCACATTGCTTCTTACCCGCGTCAGTGGAGTTCCCCTGCTCGAGAAAAAGGCGGATAAAAAATGGGGCGGGCAGGAAGATTATGAGGCTTACAAAAAGAGAACGCCTGTATTAATTCCCCGATTCTAATTTTCGCAGCAACTAAATTGCTCTGTCTGGGGCTGATGGTTGAGTAGGGCGAGCGTTTTTCTCGCCCATATCGAAACCAAGCCCGCGCCAGAGCAGCGAATGCCTCCTACATTTTGGTGAAACATGATAATTCGAATCCTACAAATCATTGCTGTCGTCGCGACCATCCTGACGGGGCTGATCTCCCTGGTCAATCCGCTGGGCGTCCAGGGCTTCACCGGGCTGACCGCCCCCGGCGGACGCGGCATTACCGAGATCCGTTCCATACTTGGCGGGGTTTTCATCGGGTTGGGCATTGCCGTTCTTTTGCTCGGCACGCGCGAGACCTATCAAATGCTTGGCATCATGTACCTCGCCATCGGCGCGGTGCGACTCGTTTCGATCTTTCTGGATAAATCCTCCGTGCAATCCAACTGGATCAGCCTGGCGGTGGAGATCATCTTCGGTATTCTTTTGGTGGTGCCTCATGAGCCGCGCTGAACTCAACAAGCCCGCCCCGGAATTCATGCTGACGGATTTCAACGGGCATGCAGTCAGTCTTGTGGATTTTCAGGGACAAAAGAACGTTTTGCTGGTTTTCAACCGCGGCTTTGTCTGACCGTTCTGCCAGCGGCACATGGCGCAGTTGCGCCAGGACTATGACAAATTCACGGCACAGGAAACCGAGATCCTGGTGGTCGGACCGGAAGATGCAAACGCCTTTTCCGAATACTGGCAGAAGAACGGCCTGCCCTTCATCGGTCTGCCCGACCCCAGCCACACCGTCCTGAAACGCTACGGGCAGGAGGTCAACCTCTTCAAGTTTGGGCGGATGCCTGCGCAAGTGGCAATCGATAAAAACGGAACGGCACGTTATGTCCACTACGGGCATGACATGAGTGACATTCCGGCGAATGCAGAAATGCTCGATCTTTTGAAAACGATGAACGAGGAAGTATATGCCAGCAATTAAAGACAAGGTTGTCGTGATCACAGGCTCCACGCGCGGATATGGCTACGCCATTGCTGAGTCCATGCTGGAAGCGGGAGCCAGCGTTGCCATCACAGGCAGAAGCCGGGAGGCGCTCGAAGCCGCATTGACCCGTCTCCGGCCCGGGGGGCGCGTGAGCGGATTCGTGGTGGATGTCCGCAACGAGGAACAAATCTACAGGTTGGTGGAGGATGTCATCCAAGAGTTTGGTCACATCGACATCTGGGTCAACAACGCGGGATATTCCAACGCCGCGGGCATGATGCTCGACATGAACCCACAGGATGCCCTGGACATGTTCATGTCGAATAACCTCGGTGCGTTTCAATGTACGCAGGCGATCATGCGCTACATGCTGCCGCGCAAACAGGGAATGCTGGTTAACATTTATGGACAGGGAAGTTTTCTGCGCCCGGCCTCGCCCACCGGGCTGTATGGCACAACCAAGGCATGGATCACTTCCTTCACACGCACGCTCGCAACTGAACTGAAAGGCAGCGGCGTGCAGATCCTGGGGTTCAGCCCGGGCATGATGACAACCGACATGCTGACCCGCCCCAATGTGGTCGGCGAGCGCGGCAGGGAAATGTTGAAGAACTTTGGCTTTGTCCTGCGCTTCCTCGGCAAGCCTGCAAAATATGCCGCAAATAAACTGGTGAAATCGATCGAGAGGGATCGCAAGGAGTTTAGCGAAGTGAGATTATTCAAGCCCTGGACTCCCCTGCTCTGCTTGCTGCATGTGGGTTGGGAAAACCTGACTAAAACAGGCAGGACGCCTGCGTTCGAACTGCACGAACAGGAAGTCTATCGATTTAAAAAACAATAACCCTTGGGCGTCGGGCAGCTTGCCACTTCTTGGGACTCCCACTCTCCAAAATTTTTATATAAGGGAATGATGGATAAAAAACGTCTCTTCTCAATTATTCTGGTCGTCTTTATTGACCTGCTTGGCTTCAGCCTGATTCTGCCGCTCCTGCCGTATTACGCTGAGACCTTCAAAGCCAGCGAAACCGTCACAGGTATTTTGATCGCTTCCTACGCGCTGATGCAGTTGGTCGGCGCGCCCATCCTGGGGCGACTCTCCGACCGCTTCGGCCGCCGACCCATCCTGCTGCTCAGCGTCTTTGGAACGTTCGTTGGCTTTTTGCTGCTTGGCTTCGCCAATGCCCTGTGGATGCTCTTTGCCAGCCGCATCCTGGATGGTTTGACCGGCGGCAACATAAGTGTGG
>JBAVVF010000441.1:0-3276 GCA_049697155.1 Anaerolineales bacterium | reverse complement strand
GATCCCCAGCTGTTCCGAGACGTACTGCCACATGGGCTTGAGCGCCCCCTGTGAAATGACGGTGCCGTCAGGCAATTCAAGCGGAGTCGCCTGCTGGTAGGTGATCGTGCGCTGGTTGTTGCCCAATGCAATATTTATGGTCAACGTATCTGCCATGACCACTTCAGGAACTTCCGTTTGCTCGGCTGTAGCCGCAGGTTCGGTCGGAACCACTTCAGCGATTGTGGTGGGCTCCAGATCCGGATCAGTGACCGATCCCCCGCATCCAGTGAGCACTAATAATGCAGCTAACATGACGAAAGTCAACAAAATACTTATTTTCTTCTTCATCCTTTTCTCCTTTTTGTGAACGAAATTGCGGACGAAATCTGCCTGGACAAGTGTTTTGATACTTTTCAGAAACGTAACCTCCTTTGCTGGAGTGAGTTAATCACTGATATTACGCAGTCAGCCACACACCTGCCTGGTTTGCTTGGCAAACCACGGGCGGTGCCAGGGGAGCGCACAGAGTTTTTTCTCGGATTTTCTCTGTGATCTCTGTGGCAAAGAGTGGGAACTGCGTAAGGTGAGTTAATCATTCTTTGATTCCTCCCAGGTTGGCGCCTCTGGCAAAATAACGCTGTATGTATGGATAGATAATCAAAACGGGAATGATCGAACATACCAGTACAGCGAAGATATAGGAATCAGGTGAATAGGGCAGGTCGACCGGCATATCATCAAGCATCTTTTGATAATTCTCGATCAGGATCCGCATATAAACCTGCAGGGGCAGTTCCATGTGGTTTGTCAACAAAATTCGGGACCAGAAATACCCATTCCAGCGACTTGTGGCATAGAACAGGGTCACCGTGGCGATTGCCGCCTTGGACATCGGCATGAAAACATAGGCCAGCAGCTGGAACTCATTGGCGCCATCGATCCGGGCCGCCTCCTCGATTTCCCTGGGAATCGCTTCGAAGAAACTTCGCAGGAGGATGATATTGAACGCCTGCACGCCGAAAGCAATGATGATGCCCCAGCGGTTGGCAACCCCCATATGGACATAATTCAGGTAGAGCGGCACCATTCCGGCGCTGAACCACATCGTAAACACGATCAGGAAGTTAAGCTGGCGGCGGAACAGTAAGTGTTTTTTAGAAAGCGCATACGCGCCCAGGGCAGAGATAAAGATGCTCCAGGCGGTTCCGAACAAAGTATAGAAAATGGTATTAATGAAAGAAATCCATAACTCCTTGTCTTTGTAGATCAATTTGTAAACCTGGAAGTTCACGTCCCTGGGGAACAACACAATTTCCCCGGCTTCATAAGCCATTTTGCCGCTGATCGATGCCGAAAAGGCATATAATACCGGGTAAAATGCCAGCAGGGCAAAGAGGGTCACCAGGGTTAAGGCGAATACTTTGAAGATCAGTTCGGATTTACTGAGACGCACCATGTTTCCCTACCAGAGAGATGATTCTGAAATTTCACGGCTGATGAAGTTCGCCCCAATCACCAGGGCGAACCCAATTAATGATTCGAACATTCCGGCAGCCGCGCCCATGGACTGGTTCCCGCTTTCCAGTCCAATCCGAAACACAAAGGTGCTCAATACATCGGCAGTTTCATAGGTGTTTGCGTTATATAGCAGAATAACGCGCTCGAAGCCCACCGACAGCATATTCCCGATCCTCAGAACGATCATGATGATGAGTGTGGGAGCCATGCAGGGCAACGTTACATAACGGATTTCCTGCAGCTTATTCCCCCCATCCACCTTGACGGCTTCATATAAGACAGGAGATATTCCCATGATGGCGGCAAAATACACAATCGAACTATAACCAGCCTCTTTCCATATCCCGGTCATGATGAACATGGGGCGAAAGTAATCCGCGTTTTGAACGATCCGGGTGGCCGGATCGATCAGCCCCAGATCGATCAACCCCTGGGCGATCACGCCCGTGCTGACCTCGCCGTTATACAGCAGCGTCAACACCAATCCTGTAATGGTCACTTCAGAAAGAAAATGGGGTAAATAAGAAAACGTCTGCAGGATGTTGCGATAGCTGTCCTTTCTGATCTCGCTAAAGAAAATCGCGAGCAGGATGGGGATCGGGAAACCGAACAGAAATCCATACAGGCTGATCACAAACGTGTTGCGGAAGGCCCGCCAGAAATGCGGCGCATACGTGCCGCTCACCAGCGAAACAAAGTTCGAAAAACCGACAAAATCGCTGTCCCACACCCCGAGGTTAGGCTGATAATTCTTGAAGGCAATCAGCAATCCGGCCAGGGGCTTGTAATACCACAACCCGAACCAAACCAGCATTGGCAGTAACAACAAATACAGCCGGTAATCCCTGACGATGATTCTGGCGTACAGCAGAAACTTGTTTTGCTCGGGGTTACTGTTTTGATCCATGAAAACATTTCCTTTGAAGTCAATTACTTCATTCGCAGCAGGATTTTCGATATCCCGCCCGGCACTGGCAGACGGATCATCTGGCTGGTTGACCTGCTCCCGAAAACCCGATCGCCAAACACAGCCGTTGCCTGCGCGGGCACCCGCAAACTGACCCAGGTTGAGCCTGAGGATTGCACCTGCCAGCCATCTTCCCGGAAAACAAAGCTGGCCGGGCTGGAAGCTGCACACCACAATTGGTTGTCCAGGTACGTGCGGGTGCAGTCGCCGACCGCCAGTCTGGTAATTTGACCATTGGGATTGGATTCGGACACCAGCCAGGGGGCATCCGTTCCAAAGCAATCTGCTGAACTCAAATAACGACGGTCCCACGCGAAGCCGGCAAGGATCTCGCGACCGATCGGCCGGATCCTGGCCCCGAGCCCATTCGCGCAATCCAGGCGCTCGACCTGAGCCGGCTCCCCTTCCCGGCCATCGATCGTGACGACCGCCAGGAACCGGGTCGCCTGCTGGCGATTTCGCGGGGAGATGGAAAGGGTGTGCTGCGCTCGCCGCAAGACATTGTCGGGTTCAGCCGAGGTGGGTACGGCGACGATTTCCTGTTCAATGGTTCTGGTAACCATCTCGTCCGGGGAAATAAAATTCACACCCAATCGGGATTCGCCGGTCAGCACTACATAATGATGGGCAGACTTAATCGCCGCGCGCGCATCCGTTTGCAGCAGCCATTCGAACTGCCGGGGCTGATCGGCAGCCAAATCGTCATATAACAAAACCAGGTTCTCGTCCCACACTACAACCTGGCGGTTGAAGCGGATCAAACCTAATTCTGGCGAATACGCACCTGCCGCTTCCCCGCGGGCGTACAG
>JBAVVF010000440.1:0-4961 GCA_049697155.1 Anaerolineales bacterium | reverse complement strand
GTCCACCAGATGGATTTTCATGTGCAGTAAATTCCTTTAGGCGTTATTTACCGGCCGCTCGAGAAACGCATCGATCATCGGGACCAGCCAGTCGGCGCGGTCCACAATCGTAACATGCGAGGTGCCGGGCAGGATCGCCAGCTGTGAGTTCGGCAGCCCCGGCGGCATATCCCCGAAGACGCCGCCGCCAAGCAGCCGGAACATCTCCACCGCGTGCTCCGGGCGGACGATGTCGGAATCGCCGAGGATGAGCAGTGTCGGCGCCTCGATCGCGCGGATGGTCTCAGCGGGCAAGTCTTTGAGCTGACGATCCATCTCCGTCTTCTTGGCGAACAGCCTGTTGAAATCTTCCGGGCGCGGAGCGATCCGCATGTATTCCTCATGCCACGGAGAGCCAAACATCATTTCCGGTTTCATTTCACCCAGCCCTTCCATCAGCCCGGGATGGACACCCTCCAGGTTGTACGTGACCGAGGCAAGCACCAGCTTGCGGACTGCTGCGGGATGCCGTATGGCAAGATGCAAAGCCACGCTGGCTCCCATGCTGTAGCCCAGGATGTCGGCCCGCTCGATGCCCAGTTGCCTGAGTGCGGCAGCCACATCATCGGCCATGCCTTCGATGGTCAGCGGACGGTCGATGTCGGCGGTGCGACCGTGGGCCTGCAGCTCGAAACCGATCACCTGCCGCGTTTTGGCAAGCGAGGGCAGCATCTTTCCAAACGATGTGCCGATGGCCGAGAACGCGCCGTGAAGTAACACCAGCGGCTGGCCGGTACCGTGGATTTCGTAATACATGTTGAGACCATTTACCAAGACATAATTTCCCTGCGACTCCTTGCTGGCTGCCTTGGAACGCTTCACGGTCTTATTCAAATTATCTCTCCTTAACCTGTAAAGTTACTGATTATTTCTTTTTGCCACTGCCCGTATTGTACGCTACCGCGGCACGAATAAGGTCTCTCAAGGCAGGCTCATCGATCTTGCTGCCATCGTGGAAATCAATGGAACGGCTTGCCTTCGCATCCAGGCCGGCATTGAACAGACCCTTGGGATCCTCCAGTGAGGCGCCCTTGAAGAAGTTCAGCTTGACGTGATCCTTGAAAACACCGCCTGCGACAACATTGCCTTTATGGGCCCAGACGGGTGTATCCCACTTCCATTCTTCTGTGATCTCAGGGGCAGTCTCACGGATCAGTTTGCGCAGCCGCGCAAGCATTGTCCCGCGCCAATCGCCCAGTTCGCTGATGTGGTGGTCGACGTGCTGGGATGGAGTTAGGTTATCTTTTGAGTTTGGCTTTTTCATCTTTATTTTCCTTTTTCATCGGCAAACGCGAGCCCCCTGTCAGCCAGGGCCTGGCGGAGAATGCCAAGCGCCTTGGGGCCCATGCCATGCAGTTTGCCAATCTCGGCTTCGCTGAAGCGGGTTAACTGCTCAAGTCTGTGAATACCGGCGCCGGCAAGGGCCCGTACGGCCGGCTGGCTGGTCTTTGGGAGGCTGCTTGCCTGGCTGTCTGGACTGACTGCCTTGCCTTTCGAAGTCGTTTTCATACTCACTCCTGTCCGTCACTTCAGGATATGAAACTCCAAATGTGTCCTGCCGCCCGGCAGTTCCATGACCTTTATTCTCTCCAGCCGCATAGGTTCAGCGCCGGTGTCGCGAATGGATTCGCTCAACGGCTCGGTATCGCGCAGCGGCGGCAGCATTGGACTCGCCGCCCCGGGCCTCGAAACAGGCCACCGCATCACGCCAGGTCCGGATAAGCCTTCGCCAGCTCCGGGTCCTGTTCCTGTCGTTCGTAATTCGCCGATAATGCCCGATAGGAGTAGGAGCGCATCGCCAGCAGCGTGACGACCAGCCCGATCACGCCTGCGATGGTGAACAGCAGGGCCAACCCTCGATCCGTGCCTGTCCCGAACCACGGACCGATCACGTCCACGCCCGCGCCGGTCGTCATGAACGGGATAAAGATCAGCTGGGCGATGGGCCCGATCAGGAACGCGGTGACCGGCGAAGCGGCCTGCTCGACGCTCTGGGCAAAGCCGAAGACACGTCCCTGGCGCTCGGGCGGCACCACCTTTTGCAGGATGGTCTGCTCCGCGGCTTCGACCGCCGGGATCAAACATAACCAGACAAACATACCTGCCGCTAAAAGCGCAATGGATGCCTGGAGGGTAAAGACACTGCAGATCGACCACATGACGATGTTCGCCAGGAAAAGCGTTCGCAGAGGACTCTTGCCGAGTCCCTTCCTTGCGACGACCATTCCGCCGACGATGAAGCCCAGGCTCAGGACTCCCCACAGGAAGCCCCAGACCTGCACCGAGACGAGCAGCAAGCCATAGGCATCCATCAGCGACATGAAGATGCCGCCCAGGAAGTTGTTGAAGGTGTGGAAAAAGATCAGCCCGAAAAGTCCGGGGACCAGCCGAATGACACGGATCGTTCCGCGCACATCGACGCTCCCCTCCGGCTGGTGGTCGTGCTCGTGTTCCGGTTCGCCATCGTGGGCGTGCCGATATTTCTTCGGCAGATCAGGGATCACAAGCGTCAAAAGATGGACGATGACCAGCACGGTCAGCACGATGGCGATGATCAGCATCCAAAACATGCCCAGGTAGCCAACGACCAGTCCGCTAAAGATCGAAGCGCCGAGGAACGACACGCCATTGGCAGTGCCCACCAGGCCGTTGGCCTTATCCCTGCCCTCTTCAGGGACCAGGATGGTCACCAGGGTCGAGAGCGCGATCGAGCGCAAATTTCCAAAGATCGCGCCTACGAGCGCCAGCACGATGAAGATCCAAAGTCTCACGCTCGCTGCATCGGTGAAGACCTCGCCCGGCGTGGTGACATAAATGAAACTGGCAAGCGCATACAGGACAAGGGAAATAACACTCGAAAGTAGCATGACTCTTTTCTTCGGATACCGGTCGACCAGGGAGCCAAGCAGGAATCCGGAGAAAGCAATGGTCAATGTAAATACGCCTGCCATGACCGATGTCGCAATCACAGACCTGGTTTCAAGGAACACCCAGAATGTGACAGCAAACCAGACAGTCGAGTTGATAAGAAAAGCGGCAAGTGAGTTTGCCAGGGTTACATGAAAGGTTTTCATCAGGAACTGGATTTACCTCTCTGTCCATCCCATCCTCTGCTCTCGTGAGGAGGAGATGGACAAATCACGGATATTCTTTTAGTTCCAGCTACCTGACAGTTTCAAAATACAATCAGTCTCGGGGGTCGAGTAGCCCCGAGTGGTTTTCGAGGGGCGTACCGAGACCACCAATAACAGGAAAATTCTTCATTTTCTATAAATGTTTGGTCTCGATACGGCGGCGAAGGCTTTGTTTTTGCCAATGTATTCTCCCCTCCGCCGCCTACTCGACCAACAGTTTGCTTTTGGAACAAAGTGTCAGGTGGCTAGTTTTATTTCTTTTTCTTTTGTTTTCGCTCTGTATTTTCCTTTACCCGGAACTCCATGATCCTGCGGATCAGAGCCCAGGGCATCGGCTGGTCCAGCGGAAACTGGATCGAGCCTTTGGCGGCCTTGTACGGGGCCAGTTCCTTCTTGAACGCTGCGGTGCCGGTGGGGGTGGGATAAAAGCCGATGTGATTTTTGAAGGCCCCGAAATGCACCAGGTTGCCGTTCAGGACGAAGGTGGGCAGCTGATATTTGATCGCTTCCTGCGCCTCAGGCGCAATCTCTTTGATCGTCCGGCGGAACCGGATCAAAATGCTTTGGACATCCTCCGGAAAGGTACCAATGTATTCATCGATGGTCTTGTAGGCGTTCATGGATCGCTCCTTTCATTACTCATCGGCGGGCGGGATGTTCTGGTTGAGGCGGAAGAGATTGGTCGGGTCGTAGCGGCGCTTGATCTCCGCCAGCCGGTCCCAGGTGCGCCCGGGATACGCGGCCCGGATGCGGGCCGGGCCCTCGTCGCCGAGGAAGTTGACGTAGACGCCGTTGTCGCTCTGACGCAGCGCGGCCGCGAAGCTGGCCGCCCAGGATTCGTGTGTAGCCTTCTCCTCGGGCTTCTCGTACAGCGCGGCCACATTGACCATGATCCGCGACTTGCGATGGGCAAAGGCCGTCGCTTCGACGGGGACGCGCGCCATCGCTCCGCCGAGGACGCGCAGCTGCGCGACCGCCATCGAGGCAGTTGAAGCCTGCAGGTAGTTCATGATCGTCTCGCCCGCGGAACGGTCGATGGAGTCGACGAACATCGTGCGGGCCGCCGCGACCGGGTGATAATCGCCGCCTTCCTCCGCGGGATACATCTCAGGATAGTGCATCGGCTTGAGCATGTCGGCATGGGGCTTGGCCAGCGCCCGGAACGGCGCGAGGACTTGCTCAGCCGTTTTCACATCGCCTGCATAGGCCAGCATGGCCAGGATGATCGGTTTGCCATGAACTTCAGGCGGCAGAAACGGCATCGTCGGGGCGGTCATCACGTTGGCGATGGTCGAAAGCTCGTCCGGCGCGGCCTCCGCCTCGGCGATGAAGCCCGCGATCGCCTCCGCCGTGGCCGGCAGGATCAGCATCCCACCGAAGATCATGTCCACCTCGTGCAGGCGATACTGGAAGCGGGTCGCGACGCCGAAGTTGCCTCCGCCGCCGCGGATGGCCCAGAAGAGATCGGGATGGTCCTTCGCATCGACCTGCAGGAGCTGGCCGTCGGCTGTCACGATCTCGGCGGCCAGCAGGTCGTCGATCGTCAGGCCGTACTTGCGGACGAGATATCCAACCCCGCCGCCCAGCGTGATGCCGCCGATGCCCACGGAGCCGGTGTCGCCGAAGCCGGTCGCAAGCCCGTGGGCGCCGGCCGCGCTCGTGTATTCGCCGGCCGTCAGGCCGGTCTGAGCCCAGGCTGTGCGTGTCCTGGAGTCGATGTGCAGCGCGCGCATGTTCGAAAGGTCCAGCACGATGCCGCCCTCGACGACGCTGTGGCCGGCACTGCTG
>JBAVVF010000439.1:0-7998 GCA_049697155.1 Anaerolineales bacterium | reverse complement strand
GCCGCCACGCTCTTCTCCGTGGTCGTGTTCATCGTGATGGCACGCGCAGGACTGGTGTAGGACAAAGTCCCCGATTCTCCAGAGTCTGTTTTCGTCCGTTAATCGATTTCGCGTGAACCGAGGATCTCCCAGCCGCGCGCCAGTGCAACGGCTTCCAGCTTTTCGTCGGGATAGACCGCCACCGGGTGATCGGCATGCTCGAGCAGGGGAATATCCTGCTCGGTATCGCCGTAGGCACAATCGACGCGCTCGACGCCCAGGCGGCTGAGCACCTGCTCGATCTTGCGCTCCTGCGCAACCAGATCGCCGCGCACGCGCACATTCCCGTTTTTGTACTCTACGGGCGTCCCGATGGTCTGGGCGCCGAGGCGGTTTGCAAACGGCTCAATGAGCGGCTCGACCACGCTGCTGGCGATGTATAACTGTGCACCGGCCGATTTGTGAGCCATCAGGCGGGCGATCACATCCGCGCGGCGCTTCTTCCAGAGGTCGTGCTCGACGGCCCATTCACCGACGACTTTCATCTTTTCGGGCGTCGCGTCCCTGACCATTTTCAGGCTGTTCACCATCAGTCCCTGGGCCCACTTCTGCCAGTCGATCCAGCCGCGTTTGGCGACGAAGTACGAAGGTGCGATGGATGCCATGTACAGCCGGGCCTGCATTTTGCTCTGATTATGTTTGACCCAGTCCACCAACCCGATCACAGGCGACCCTGTGGTCAGTGTCCCCATCATGTCCGAGATCACGATCATAGCTCCTCCATCACCGGTAAGTTCGGAAAATTATACACCTGTCACAGGTGATAAAATCATGTCATGGGCACACTCTATCTCGTTGCAACCCCGATCGGCAATCTCGAAGACATGTCGCCGCGGGCGGTCCGCGTTTTGCGCGAAGCCAGCCTGATCGCGGCGGAGGATACCCGCCACACCGGCCTGCTGCTCAGGCACTTTCAGATCGAAACGCCGATCACCAGTTACTTCGAACACAACAAACTAAACAAGCTGGATTTTATCCTGGAGAAACTCGCCGCGGGTGACGTGGCCCTGGTCTCGGATGCCGGGACTCCGGCGGTCAACGATCCGGGCTACGAGCTGGTGCGGGCCGCCCTCGCTTCGAACCATGACGTGCGGCCGGTCCCCGGTCCCTCGGCCCCCATCGCCGCCCTGACCGTCTCCGGCCTGCCGACCGACTCGTTCCTATACCTCGGCTACCTGCCGCACAAGACCAGCGAGCGCCACAAACGCCTGGAGGAGGTGGAAAGCCAGCCCTACACGCTGGTCTTTCTCGAATCGCCCTATCGCATCGTGGAAGCCCTCGAGGATATCCTCCTGATCCTGGGCGACCGCCGCATCTGTGTGGCCCGCGAAATGACCAAGATGTTCGAGGAGTACTGGCGCGGGGATGTGCAGGGGGCGGTGGCCCATTTCAAGTCGCAGGCGCCGCGCGGGGAATTTACGCTGGTGGTGGAAGGAAAAAAGACCGTGGACGGTGAGCGCTGGACTGAGTCAGAATTATCGAGTGCCATTCAGCGGGAACTGAAGACTGAGAAATCCGCGAAAGAGATTTCTGTTGAACTTGCGAAGCAAAGCGGCTGGAATAAAAAGGAAATCTACACATTGATCAACCAGAAGAAATAATGGATACTCCGCGCAGACGCGCCCGCGAGGTTGGCCTTGCTCCGGGTATCCTGCCGGTCGGCAGATGGAACGCCATCACCGACGTGAGCGGGGTGAAAGTCGGGCACGTGACGCTGATCGAAGGGGAGGAGGTGCGCACGGGCGTCACGGCGATCCTTCCGCACGAGGGAAACATCTTTCAGGAGAAAGTGCCGGCGGGGATCGTCGTCGGGAATGGGTTCGGAAAGCTGATGGGGTTCACTCAGGTGGAGGAGCTGGGCGAGATCGAGACACCCATCCTGCTGACGAATACATTATGTGTCCCGCGCGCCGCGGAAGCCCTCATCGACTGGACGCTTGCGCAAACAGGCAATGAAGACGTGCAGAGCGTGAACCCGGTCGTCGGCGAGACGAACGATGGACGGTTGAACGACATCCGCAGGATGGCCGTGACGAAGGAGCATGCCCTGCGCGCCATCGATGGGGCAGCCTCCGGCCCGGTCCCTGAGGGATGCGTCGGCGCGGGCACAGGGACGGTCTGCTTCGAGTGGAAGGGCGGCATCGGCACAAGCTCGCGCCTTCTGCCGGCGAGCCTCGGCGGATACATGCTCGGCGCGCTCGTGCAGACGAACTTCGGCGGCGTCCTGCAAATGGATGGGATGCCGCTTGGCAAGCGGATCGGTCAATATTATTTGAAGGAGGATCTTGATAACGATGCCGCGGACGGCTCGATCATGATCGTCCTGGCCACGGATGCGCCGCTCTCCGACCGCAGCCTCAGACGTCTGGCCCGGCGCGGGCTGGCGGGACTGGCACGCACAGGCTCGTCCATGACGAACGGTTCGGGCGATTACGTCATCGCGTTTTCCACGGCCGAGTCCGTCCGCAGGACGCCGGAGCGGCGTGCAAAGGTTTGGGCCTGCCCCGAAGTGCCTAACGAAGGCATGTCGCCTCTCTTCCAGGCTGCCATCGAAGCAACCCAGGAAGCGATTTATAATTCCCTGTGCATGGCAGAGACGATGACAGGGTATCGAGGAGCCAGAGTGGCTGCACTGCCACTGGATGAAATTACAAAGCAATAATCAACTTCAGAAAATCCAAACACAATCAGGAGAAGAATGAACACAAATCAGGACGAGTCATTTTTGTTTGCCAGTGAAAGCACTATCTTCCGCATCGTTTCCATCGCCAGGATCGTATCGTGGGTCCTGCTGGGCATTTACCTGGTCAGCTTTGTAAACGATCTACAACCCATCTTTCAGGGACAGATGCAGTGGCCCACTCAATTCTCGCAATGGCCGATTACAATCGCGGGGCTGATCTTTCAGCCCGTGATCGGATTGTTCTACTTCCTGGTCCTGCAGGGCGTGGCGCAGCTGCTGAGCCTGGGCCTGGATATCTTCTACGATTTCCAGCCCGAAGAGGAAGAAGAGGAAGTCGAGGAATAGGAGAATCCTTCCTATGGCAGCCAACGAGGAAAAGAAGCCGGAAGAACAGAAAGAAGAGAAGCCCGTTCCCAAAGATAACCTTGTCGTTACTCAGCACAAGGTGCGGATCGGCGGCCGGGAGATCAGGTACACGGTCACAGCCGGGACCATGGTCCTGAAGGAGGAGACGCCCGATCGTGAGAAGGAGGCGGAGGGCGAGAAGCCGCGCGCCCAGGTCTTCTTCGTCGCCTATACCAAAGATGGCAGCGGCTCAAAGGCGAAGCGCCCGCTCACGTTTTCGTTCAATGGCGGGCCGGGCTCCTCATCCGCCTGGCTGCACCTGGGAGTCCTTGGCCCGCGCCGCGTGGTCTTGGAGGAGGACGGGAACCTGCCGAAGCCGCCCTACCAGCTGACCGACAATGAGTATTCGCTGCTCGATCAGACCGACCTGGTCTTCATCGACCCGATGAACACGGGCTACAGCCGCCCGGTGGAGGGCGTCAAGCCGAAGGAATGGCATGGCTTCCGGAAGGATATCCAGTCGGTCGGAGATTTCATCCGCCTGTACACGACGCGCACCAACCGCTGGCTCTCGCCCAAGTTCCTGATCGGTGAGAGCTACGGCACGACGCGCGCCGCGGGCCTTTCGGGCTATCTGCAGGAACGGCACGGCATGTATCTGAACGGGATCATGCTCATCTCGGCCGTGCTCGATTTCACAACGCTCGATTTCAACCTGAACAATGACCTGCCGTACATCATGTTCCTGCCGGGCTACACTGCGACGGCCTGGTACCACGATGTGCTGAAGCCGCACAAGCCTTTGCAGACCTGGCTCAGGGAAGCCGAGGAATTTGCACGCGGCGATTATGCAAATGCCCTGCTCAAAGGCCAGGCATTGAGCAGGGACGAGCGCGAGCGGATCATCGAAAAGGTTTCGATGTACACGGGCATCTCCAGGCAGTTCGTCGAACGGTCGAACCTGCGCATCCATGCCTATCACTATTTCAAGGAGCTTTTGCGCGAGCGCGGCCTGACCGTCGGCCGGCTCGACAGCCGCTTCACCGGCAGAGATCGCCTGGGCGTCACTGAGAATGCCGAGTATGACCCGCTGCTGACGAATGTGGTCGGCCCGTACACAGCCGGCTTTTATGACTACATTCGCAGTGAGCTGAAGTTCGAATCGGACCTGCCGTACGAGATCCTGAGTGAGTTCGTGCATCCCTGGTCCTATGCCGAGTTCGAGAATCAATATGTCAACGTCGGCGAGACGCTCCGCAAGGCCATGACCTTCAACCCCTATCTGCGGGTCTTTATCGCGAACGGATATTACGACCTCGGCACGCCCTACTTTGCGACTGAATATACCTTCGATCATCTCGGCCTGGATGAAAATCTGCGCAATAATATCTCGATGGAGTATTACGAAGCCGGGCACATGATGTACATCCACATGCCCTCGCTCAGGCAGATGAAGAAGGATTTGTCAAACTTCATCAAGAGCGCCATGTAGGGCGGGTTGGCAACCCGCCGGAGTCTGTATTTTTCAGCAACCGTCAGGCTACCAGCCTGACCTACTTAAGAGCACGGATTGCTATTTTGGTTGCTTGAATTGCAACCCTGTGAAATAAAATGATTAGCCGCCTGGCTGCAGCCATGGCGGCTAATTCTGTGTAAACACCTGCACTTGAAGCTGAACGCTTCACGTTCAGGTGCAAGTGTCCGTGGCGAGAAGAGTTTTACGGTTCCCAGACGATCGTGACCAGCGAGTGCAGATAAGGCTGGTCGTTGATGTACTCGAAGCCGATCAGCCAGGTGCGGAAGTCGAGAGTGGTGCTCGAAGAGGACGGCCTGTAAAGGTTGTAATAGCGAATGTCCGGGTACGGCCACGGGGTTGCCAGCGGGAAGACCTTCGTCAGGGTATCACAATAGGTTTCCATATTTGGGGCGTTCAGCACTTCCTGCACTTTTGGCTGGATGATCTCTGAGAACGTGCCGGTTCCGTATTCGGTCCCGCCGGCCGGCCCCGAGCCCCAGCGATGGATTTCCGTGCTGGTGAAGACATTCCGCGCTGTGACCGTGGTGTA
The DNA here is from genome assembly GCA_049697155.1 of Anaerolineales bacterium. GTDB lineage: Bacteria > Chloroflexota > Anaerolineae > Anaerolineales > Villigracilaceae > Defluviilinea. The sequence continues at coordinate 2,865 of JBAVVF010000439.1, read as the reverse complement.
GTTTACCGGCGTTTCATACGCCCACAGGTGCACGTTCACTCCATGAGCAGGACTCACGATCCCCGCAAACATGTCGCCGTTCGACTGGTTCATGCTGCCCTTCAGCTGTTCGATCAGGATCGGGATGCGCGCGTCGGCGCAGAAGGCCTCGTGCGAGATGGAGCCCTGGCCGGCCGAGAAGCCTCCTTTGGCGATCAGCACACTGTGCCAGTACAGGCTTCCATCGGGCAGGCGCGTCATGTAAAGGAGGGCCTCATCCTTGCCGTCCAGCCCCCAGCCGGAGACGAACAAGGCCTGCGAGTTGTTAGGATCTAATCCCATGATCGAGTAGGGGTTCGCGCCGTTCAGCAGGCCATTCAGGTCCCGGTCCGGATCGGAGATCAAGGCGGTGTTGGGGCCGATGTAGTTCGTCTGCAGCTGCTCCATGGCCAGGTCGGGGGTATAGGATGTCCCCTGGGATTGCCACAGGGCGATCGTAAAGGATTGATCCATTAACACATCCGCAGTTGCAAAGTCCAGGGCATTCAGGGTATTGACGATGAGCTGCCCGAATGTTGTGACGGCACGTGGGACGAACTCGAAGGGTTTCTCCACGCCATGCGCACTGACCGTGTAGCGTCCCAGCGGCAGGTTGTTGGTGTAAAGCGGGACGACGCGTTCGAACGGGGTCGGTATGTTGCTGCACTGCACGGCCGAATCGGTGTTGATCATGACCGTGATCCGGAAGGTATTCCCTTGGAGCAGTTGGTTGATCCCGGCTATAGTCGTGCAGCCGTTGTCGGATAGAGTTCCGCGCACGATCGCGTTGGCCGTCAGGGGCTGCGACTCGATGATCTCGATGTCGATGCTCTGCACCGTGACCGTGCCGATAAAGGGTGTGGGAGTCGGCGTGGGCGCGCCCGAGTGGAGCAGGGTCCAGGTGGCGCCGCCGTCGGTCGTGTGATAGAGCGACGTCGCGCCGTCCTGATGTCCGATCAGGACCCAGCCCGTGCTGGCCGAGACAAAGTCCATGCCCAGGAACTGGTAGGCCAGCTCGGTGAAACGGATATTTGGCGTGACGAGTCTCCAATTATTCCCGGCATCATTGGTCACATGGAACACGTCCGCCCAGTCATAACCAATGATATCTCTCGAGGAGACGAAATCAACGAACGCGGCACTGCGTGCAAAGCCCGTCGAGGCTGTCCAGGTCGCGCCGCCATCGTGCGTGGTGTAAATGTACAAATCTCTGCCCGCGCTGGTGCTCCTCCAGACCGGCAGGACGGCGTCATTCGGGCCGAAGAACGTCGGCGCAGTTGTCGTGAAATCGGCCATTTCGGATCCGGCCGGCAGGGGCAGTGGCTGCCGGGCCCACGTGAGTCCGCCGTCGGTTGTCTTGTAAAGATAGACCGATCCGGATTCCGGACTGTAACCGCCGATCCAGCCTGTCGACAGGTCGCGGAAGGTCAGCGCGTTTTTGAGTCCGCCAAAGGGCAGCGTATTGTTAGGCAACGACGGGTCGATGGCAAACTTGAGCGTCCAGGTCGCGCCGCCATCGGAGGTCTGGTAAAGCTGGATGGCATGTTTGTGCATGCCGCCTCCCTGGCCGGCCATGACAAATCCATTCGTATCATCCAGGAATTGCATATATCCATTTTCAAAGGGCAGGTTCCTGTAGGTTGTCCAGGTGTAACCGCTGTCTGTCGTGCGGAGCAGCCAGATCGAGCTTTGATCCGGGCTCTCGAGTCCTCTGACCAATACCCAGCCTTTGTTGGGACTCGGGAAGAAGCCATTGATCACCGCTGAAACGTTCGGCGCGGTGACGTTGTGCCAGTGCGTGCCGCCGTCCGCAGTCCGCAGGACATAGTTGTTGCCGATCGCCCAGCCGTTGGACGCATCGTTCATGAACAGTTTCTTGATCAGCGGCGCTGAAACCACCGGCGGAGGCATCGGTGTCACTGTGGGGGTCGGTGAAGGTGTGAAGGTTGGCGAAGGCGTAAATGTCGCAGTGGACCCATCTTCCATGCGGAAGAGCGCCGGGCCGCCCCATCTCACCCGGTCGCCGGTGGCACTGCCGGTCGCAAGGATCGTGAGGATGAAGCGCACGCTTCTGCCCGCCAGCGGACTCAGGTCGACACTGGCCATGTAATTCTTCCCGTCATTCTGTTCGCGCCACGACCAGAAGTTGAAGATACCTCCGTTGGGGGTCATGTAATCCAGCCGGAAGGTTACGTAACAGTTGTAGCCATATTCACAGCCGGTGACGGTAGAGAAGTGGTCGCCGGGCCGGACGGTAAAGGCGGGGTAGATACCCTGGATATAGCCATTGTATTTATTTTCCGGCGCCATCAAAAACGTTGGCGCGGGGCCCTTGGTGCCATCTTCCAGATGTGAATAAAGCAATGGAATCACGAAACCTCTGCGGTCGCCCTCGATGCCCGGGCAGGGCAAAGGTCCGGCGCCGCTCCGCCATTCTGCGGAGCAAACATTCGACCGGAAAAAGTTATTGCCTTCGAAGGGCGCCTCCCCCGACACATTGATCTCCACCCAGACCGGGTTGGAGGCGGTCGGGCCGATGCCGAAGAACCGTCCGCTGGCGTTGGCCAGGATCCAGTAGCCGCGATACTTCCCGGCCGTGGTCGGCGCGACCATGTTGACGCTGACGTCAACGGTCTGGCCCCAGCCGGTATTCCACGGCAGGTTGACCTCAGTTGGCGCGCTCAACGGGTCGCCGCTGAAATAGATCAGCTTGTAGGCGGTCGTCCATATACAGGAACCGGCGTTCCGCAGGCGCCAGGTCTTGGTAAAGGCCGCGCCCGGGGAAAAGATGGTCCCATCCTGGACGGTCACATCGGCCACAAACGAAGCCTTGTCACAGCCGGAAGG
>JBAVVF010000438.1:0-2880 GCA_049697155.1 Anaerolineales bacterium | reverse complement strand
CCCTGGCGTTGAGCGGCAGCGGCAACCCGGTCATCAGTTATTATGATGTCACCAACCGCGACTTGAAACTGGCGGTGGTCGAGCCGGAAATAAACGTCATGGGCAGCGGTGTCTCGATCCTCGACGGCGATCCCACGCCTTCCACGATTGATGCGACCGACTTCGGCGAGGCGGACACTCTTTCCGGCGTTGTAGACCACACTTTTACTATCGAGAACACAGACATGCTCGCTTTGAACCTGACTGTCTCCGTTGGCGGGGCGAACGCGGCGGATTTCACCGTGATCGCTCCGCCCGGCAGCCCGGTGGCGGCGGGCGGTTCCACCACATTTACCGTCCGTTTCGATCCATCCGCAGCGGGGCTGCGCACCGCGGCGCTCAGCATCGCCAACAACGACGGCGACGAGAACCCCTATGACTTTGCCATCCAGGGCAGAGGCTGCCTCCTCACTGTGACGGTGACCAGCAGCGCCGACAGCGGACCCGGCTCCCTGCGGCAGGCGATCAGCGATGTTTGCACGGGCGGGACGATCACCTTCGACGGCGGTCACACCATCCGCCTTGCCAGCCAGCTCACGCTCGACAGGAACGTGACGATCGACGGTGCGGGACATACCGTCACCGTCAGCGGCGACACGGATGGCGATGGCAATGGCGACGTGCGCGTGTTCCATGTCAACTCGGGCGTGGCATTCCACCTGAATCAACTGACGGTGGCGAACGGCAATGCGGTCAGCGGCGGCGGCATCTACAATGAGGGCGGGACGGTTAACGTTACGAGAACCATGTTCTCCGGCAACCGCGCAACGGAGGGCGGCGGCATCGCCAACAGCGGGGGCGCGCTGACGGTGAGCAACAGCACCTTCGCTGCCAACGGAGCAGCCCGGGGCGGCGGGATTTGGAATACTGGCACATTGAACGTGACCAACAGCACCTTCTCCGCCAACAGCGCCAGCGATAACGGCGGCGGCATTTACAACAGCAGCGGCAGCGCCACGTTCAGGAACAGCCTCGTCGCGGGCAGCCTCAGCGGCGGCAATTGCTCCGGCGCTATCGGCGGGTCGAACAACCTGGCAGATGATAACTCCTGCGGCGCAGGTTTCACTCAGTCCTCTTCCATCCTGCTCGGCGCGCTGGGCAATTACGGTGGCAGTACCCGGACCCTCCCGCTCCTGCCCGGTTCCGCCGCGATCGACACGGGGAACGACGCGATCTGCGCTGCCGCGGTCGGCGCGCCGAATTATGGCGCGGGCAATGCGGATCAGCGCGGCGTCCCGCGTACGGGGAACGGCGCGCATTGTGACATCGGCGCATATGAACGCCAGAGCGGGGTACTGGGGAGCCCACCAGTGGTCACCGCTGCCTCCATCCCCGGTCTGGGGGCGCTGCTGGAAGGGCAGCAATTCACGAGTGGATTCAGCCAGCTCCTGGTAACCTTCGACCAGGATGTGCTGCACGATGGCAGCATAGTCGCAGCCGACAATCCTGCCAACTACCTGCTCGTCCGCGCCGGCGGCAACGGCGTGCAGACGGTTAGCTGCCTGGCAGGCGTGAGCGGCGGCGATACCGCCATCCCCATCGACAGCGTCGCCTACGATAATCACGGTGGCGCCGGTCCCTTCGAGGCGACCCTCAGCCTCAACGGCGGCGCGGCTCTGCCGAACGGCACCTACCGTCTCCTCGTCTGCGGGACGACCTCCATCACCAACCCGGGAGGCGACGAGCTTTACGCCGGGCTGACGGACTACGATCGCGTGTTCATCATCGCACCTGCGCCGGTCATCCCAACCAGCGCCGCAGCTTCCGGCTCAGGTGGCGGAGCGCTCTCCGGTTCCCGCCTCCCCGACACCGGCTTCGCTCCGAACCGCGTGACCCTCCTCCCACCCCAATCCATCCCCTACACCGACCTCGGCGACTTCTGGCTCGAAGTGCCCAAGCCGGGCGTGAAGATGCCCATCGTCGGCGTGCCAAAGGTCAACGATAAATGGGATGTCTCCTGGCTGGGCAACAATGCCGGCTGGCTCGAAGGCTCGGCATATCCCTCCTGGAACGGCAACTCCGTCATCACCGGTCACGTCTGGAACCCGGACAACTCCGCCGGTCCCTTCCGCTACCTCAACACGCTCTGGTGGGGCGACAAGGTGATCGTGCACATCGGCGCGCAGCAGTACGTCTACGAAGTGCGCAGCGTGAAAGAGGTCAAACCCACGGATGTCGACGCCATGCTGAAGCACGAAGAGCTGCCCTGGCTGACGCTGGTCTCGTGCAAAGGATATGTGGAAAGCACGGGTGAGTATCAGTCCCGCATCCTCGTCCGCGCGGTGTTGATTGAAGTGAAATAATGTAAGGACGACCCAGTGAGCCGCGCTTACTAGACAAAACAATACATGTAAAAACGAACTGCGGAGTTCTCTCCCGCCCTCTCCGCTCACAGACACACTCTTCGCTCTGCAAGAGTTTGTCTACAAATGTGCCCTTTTTGCCGAAAGGGCACATTTACTTTTTAACTGTGCTGTCTTTCCAAGTTGCGTTAATTTATCACTTCTGTCGTCAATTACAGTAGTGGCTATATCATCATTCTCTTTTTACGGACAATGATGAGTCCAAGCTGTTCATCTGTTTTCAATTAGCGCTTGTTTACATCATGAAGTTTTGACCGCTCGCCCAGCTGATGCCCGAAGAAATTCTCGTTTCCAGCACCGAAGTTCAAAGGTAGAACATTCCAGTTCAGAAAAAAGGAGTATTTTCATATTTTAACTCAAGTTGCTACCTAGAGTAGCTGGTATAGAAAAGTCCATGAGTTTGCATTACAGTTGGGGTATCCCGACCTCCAAAGTAAGGAAAAACTCATGGACACTCAAATTGTAGTCGTTTTTTGCT
>JBAVVF010000437.1:0-8967 GCA_049697155.1 Anaerolineales bacterium | reverse complement strand
AGTTGTGTAGTTCTGTAGTTGTGTAGTTTTATGGTTGAGCGGTTGGGCCGCTTTGCTCGACTACCTAACCACCGAACTATTGAACTATCGAACTAACCTCACAGTTGCGCGACAGTGCTGGATTCACACCAGCTTCGCCGCTGACTGGTCCTATTCGATTGGATGTATTTTATGCCGCGGGCGCAGGAACGTCAATGATGGGTTTCCGAATGCATTGGTAAAGAAGGATGGACATCAGGATCGTCACAAGCAGCAGGGAGACATTGCCGTCGCGTCCATAAAGGCTGATCGCCAATGTTGGGCTGAGATAGCAGATACCCACGCTGGCTTTTTGCAAGAGGCTGCTTCTGTTGATCAGGACGGCAAAAGGAGCCAGCAGAAGCAGGAAATCATAATTGTAAAGATAGGGGCTGACGACCAGGGTGGCAAGCGTCGCGGCGCTCAACAAATATTCAGGCGATTGAAAGGAAGAACGAGAAAGATAAAAAAGAATGCTGAGAAGGATCAGCAGTGCGAGCGCAATCGACATGGCATTTGCCAGCGATCCATCCAAGAGCCAGCGCGACGACCAGACCGGCAGGCTGGCACATTCGGAGCAGGCCGTCACATTGCCTTCGTTCTGATAGTTCAGCAGCATCCCTGGATAACTGACCGGCCAGGCCGGGTCGGCGAGAAAACCGATGATGAAAAGAAAGGCTCCGGCGAGGAGGATCGACCGGAGCGCGCCTCGTCCGAAGCTGCTCCGGCTTGCGATCAGCCATCCCAGGGCCGCCAGCAGGATCAGCGCGCCGATGTGCGGCTTGAAGGTCAGCAGGGCCGCACCGAGGGTCGTCAGCGCGATGTTTTCCTTGCGCAGCGAATAGACCAGCATGGATATGCCAAGCAGAACAGGAAAGTCATACTGCCCGACGGACAGGGCTCCCAGCACCGGGAGGAAGAACAGCGCCAGAGGAAAGGCGATCAATCGCAGACGTCCCGGCCATCCATCCGTGAGAAACCAAACCGACAGGAACAGCATAAGGAGATTTAACTCGAACCATAACGTTGCCGCGGCACGGGGGGGCAGAAGCCCAAGGTAGAAGGTACTGAGCGCGTACCAGGGCGGATAGGGAAACCTGGCCAGAAAGAATTTCTCCGCGGGAAGGCCGGAGCGCTGTGCAGCAAGTGCCTCGACGCGCGGAAGATCATAGATGGGAACGCCATTCACGAGAGCCAGGTCGGTGTTGTAGAGGGCGCTGAAATCTGTGTTGGCCGGAAGAGAAGTGGGGACATACAGCGCGATGACAAGAAAAAGAACTGCCAGGAGGCAAGAGGAAAGAAGAAAGAGGAGGCTGCGCTTCATTATGTTTTGCTTTGTTTGGCAATTGCCTTGATTAAACCGCGGAAGGTGAACAAATGGAAAGGGTACAAAAGATACCGGTACAAAAATCCGGGCAGGCCGCGCGGGCAGAAGAAAACAGTCTGGCTTATGTAGGTCACGTCTGCGACGTGACGTATGCGCCATTCCGCCCACTTCCGGCCGGCAATGTGATTTTCCATGCATACAATAACTTGCTGATTAGCCTTGTTTGCTTCAATCTTCCAGTCATTCTTTGCACTGAACTCAACCAGCGCGCGAAAGACTTCTTCCAAGCCGGTATCCACCGTCAGCGCGCCGTGATCGATGAAACAACCTTCGTGCCTGATCGATCTTCGTTCGCCGTCTGGCCAGACGCGCTCGATGTGGGTCGGGTGTGTTTGCTCGAGCGCATTTTTCGTCGCAGAGTCGAAATCGATAAGCCTGACTTCGGGAAAGACCTGCAAGGCCTGCGGATGCTTGACCACGCTGTCTGCCGAGAGCCCGTCGATCAGCGCGTAGGCGATGGGATAAGGTACCGGGGTCATCAGGTCCACACCGAGGGCCATGAGCCAGAGCGGGATTCCAGGCAGCAGAATCAGCCGGCGCTTAAGCCTCCGGACGCGAGCATAGCCCAGCATCAGGTCGCCATACGTAATGATGTCGGGGCCGCCGATCTCGAAGACGCCCCCGCGCCCATTGGGATTGGTCAGCGCGGCCAGGAGATAGTCGATCACGTTCCGGATGGCGATCGGCTGGGATCTATTCTTCATCCACAGAGGGCCGGGGACGAGGGGAAACAACTCGGCCATGAAGCGGATCATTTCAAAGGAGATGCTGCCCGAACCGATGATCACCCCCGCCCGGAACTCGGTCACGGGGACATTGCCCGCCCGCAGAACCTGTCCCGTCTCGATGCGCGAACGCATGTGAGGCGCGATATGCTGTTCCGGGTCCGCCAGCCCACCCAGGTAGATGATGTGCTCGACACCTGCCTCCTGCGCAGCCGAGGCAAAACCGCGCGCGCTCTCCCGCTCGATGGCGGTATAGCCGCGGCCATACGACATGTTATGGATGAAATAATAGGCGGTCTGAACACCTTCCAGCGCGCGCCTAAGCCCCGAGGCGGCTGTGACATCCCCCTGGACCACTTCCACCCTGGGAAACCAGCTCCGGCCCTCCAGCCGCCGCGGCTCACGCGCCAGGCAGCGGACGCGATATCCGGATTCCAATAATCGGGGGATCAATCGGCTGGCAATGTATCCTGTGCTACCGGTAATCAAAATAAGAGGAGAGTCCAAACCATCTTCTTTCCTCTTTCTTCTTTCCTCTTCGAAAGAGGAAAGAAGAAAGAAGTCTAGCCTGCCAGTAAACGCGCCCGTGAGGCGATGCGATTTGCCAGCCCGTCGAAAATAAACTTGTGGAACGGCCACATGGCATACCAGTAGAGAAAGCCAAAGAGTCCATGCGGCGCGAAATAAGCGGTGACAATAAGAAGTGTTTTCTCCTCCTGCGGAACCGACTCGAACTGCAGCCAGGCTTTGCCGGGCAGCTGCATCTCGGCCCGCAGGCGCAGGAGCCGGTTCGTTTCGACTTCCTCGACCCGCCAGAAGTCGAGCGACTCGCCGGCCCGGATTTCATCGGGGTGACGGCGGCCGCGCCGCAGACCCACGCCCCCGACAGCTTTATCAAGCCAGCCGCGCATCTCCCAGGCCCAGTCCATGTACAGCCAGCCTCGTTCCCCACCGATCCCCGCGAAGGAGCGAAACACAGCTTCGGGCGAAAGGTCGAGCAGCCGCTGACGCGTTTCGATGAACATGCCTTCTTCCACGCTGAGCTTGTAGGGCTTGACGTCCCCTGCGACCGTGACCAGCGCGTCCGACCAGCTCGTCTCGACGTTGTCGCGCTGGATCCGGCCGAGCGCGAGCCGGACGGCGGTCTGGAAATCGATTGGTTTGATCTGCGGGAACAGTTTCCTGGCAGTCTGGTCGCGGACGATGAGCCGGGCGCGCAGGCCTTCGATCAGCGGCAGCACGACGCGCCAGTGGATGGGCGTAATCATGTGTACCCAATAAGCAGAAAGGCGCGGCGCGTTGACCGGTGTACGGATGAGCAGGCGCTTGAGATTGCGTTCCTTTGCATAGCCCAGCAGCATGTCGGCATAGGTCAGACGGGTCGGGCCGCCGATCTCGATCATCCGGCCGATGCTTTCGGTAATCTTGAGTGCTTCGATCAGGTACGAGAGCGCGTCCCGGATTGCGATCGGCTGGGCCTCCGAGAAGAACCAGGCCGGGCATACGAGCACAGGCTCACGTTCTGCCAGGTAACGGATCATCTCGAAAAGGGCCGAGCCGGAGCCGACGATCATGCCGGCCCGGAATTCGGTCACCGGCACGTTGCTGTAGCGCAGGATGTTCCCGGTCTCATGCCGGGAACGCAGATAGGGAGACAGGTTCGTCGTGGGATCGACCAGTTCCCCGAGATAGATGATGCGTTCAAGGTCCGCCTCGCCGGCCGCGGCGGCGAAATTCCGCGCCACTTCCAGGTCTCGGTTGGCGCTGATGCGCCCGCCCTGCTTCCCGTGGATCAGGTAATACGCGATCGAGACCCCATCCATTGCTTCGGCCAGCGCGCCCGGCACAAGCGCGTCCCCGCTGACGACTTCCACGCGGCTCAGCCAGGGGCGTCCCTGCAGGCGGTTCGGGTCGCGCACCAGACAGCGGACGCGGTAGCCCGCGTCGAGCAGGCGCGGCACGAGCCGCCCGCCGACATAGCCGGTTGCTCCAGTTACGAGGATAAGTTTGGAGTTGGACATAAATAACAAAAATGCATCGGTGGTTGAGTAGTCCTGAGCGTTCGTTGCGAAGGACGTATCGAAACCACCCATTTCAAGTATTCCTACTATTGCTGGTTTCGATACGATGGCGGGAAAACGCCGCCATCTACTCAACCAGCGGATATTCACCAAAATTGTATCCTACCCATCGAATTCTATGCTATCATGAAAGGCAAGATGCAGGCGGCCAATACTCCCAACGCCAATCGCCTACAGGAACAACTAACCACACGGCTCCCGCTGATGTGGTTTTCGCTTGCTTTCCTGGCCGGGATTGTGGTCGCAAACCAGTTCTCCCTGCACATCTTTGCCTGGATTACGCTGGTCATCATCTCGGTTGTGCTTGTCATCCTTTCACAGCTGCTGGCCCCGCGCCTGCCTGCCTCCTTCCCGCTCCATCCCTTTGCTTTCATTCTGCTGGCTGCCTTCTGCCTCGGTGGAATGCGGTATCAGATGTCGGTTCCACGGTTCGATGCCTTCCACATCGCGTTCTACAACGACCGCGACTACGACATGCTCATCACAGGAACGCTGGTCGAGCCTCCCGATTACCGGGATGATTACACCAACCTTCGCCTGAAGGTCAGCGACATCGACACGGGGGATGGCAGCCTGCCGGCCAGCGGACTGTTGCTGGCGCGTGTCTCGAACAACCAGGTCTTTCATTACGGAGACGTCCTTCGTCTGCGCGGCAAGCTCAAGACCCCGCCGGAGAATGAGGATTTCTCGTACCGCGACTATCTCGCGGCACAGCACATCCACTCCTACATGTCCAGCGCCGAAGTGACGGTGCTGCCCGGGCGGGGCGGCAACCTGATCTCCGCCGCACTTTATCAGTTCAAAGAGAAGGCCCTCGAGAACATCTATCGTTTGTTCCCCGATCCTGAGTCATCCCTGCTGGCGGGAATCCTGCTCGGCGTCGATACGGGTCTCACGCGGGAACTCCAGCAGGCTTTCAAGAACACCGGTACAGCACATATCATCGCCATTTCAGGCTTCAACATTAGCATCATCGCGGGGTTGTTCGTGGCCTTCTTCAGCAAGTTTTTGGGGCCGCGGCGCGGCGCGCTCCTGGCGGTTATTGGCATCATCTTTTATACGATCCTGGTCGGCGGGGACGCGGCAGTTGTCCGTGCCGCGATCATGGGCAGCCTGGCCCTGGTCGCCCGGCAGGTGGGACGCCGGCAGTTCGCGCTGAACACGCTGCTTGCGGTGGCATTGGTCATGTGCCTGTGGAACCCGCTGTACCTCTGGGATGTCGGTTTTCAACTCTCGTTCTTTGCCACGCTGGGACTCATCCTTTACGCAGACCCTTTTTCACAGGCTGCGAACCGCCTGATCTCGAAATATTTCCCAGCCTCGACGGCTGAAAAGGTGACCGAACTATTTTCAGAGTTTATTTTGTTGACCTTTGCCGCGCAACTAACCACCATCCCAATCATGGCTTATCACTTCAAACGCATTTCCCTGGTCTCGTTCCTGGCCAACCCGTTCATCCTGCCGGCCCAGCCTGCCGTGATGATCCTCGGCGGACTGGCCGTCCTGCTCAGCCTGGTCTGGTTCCCGCTCGGGCAGCTGGCCGGCTGGGTCGCCTGGCCGTTCGTCGTGTACACCATCCGCATGGTCGAGATCTTCGACCTTGTCCCGCACGGCACCATCTTTCTGGGTGATTTCTCCATCTGGTTCGTGATCTTCTTTTACGCGCTGCTTCTCGGCGTGACCTTCTGGGGAGCGGATATAAAATCGTGGTTCCAGTCTGTAAAACGGGATCGGCTCAAGATCCCGGCGGGAACCGGGATCATCCTCCTGGCGCTGGCTTTGCTGCTGGTCTGGCGCGCGGCGGTCACTGTCCCCGACAAGTATCTGCACATCATATTTCTGGATGTTGGCTCTGCCGATGCTGTGCTGGTCGAAACGCCGACCGGGAAACATGTACTGGTCAACGGCGGGCCGAGCGTAACCACACTTTCAGATGAACTGGGCAGGCGCTTGCCCGCCTTCAACCGCAAACTGGATTGGCTCGTCGTTGCAGGTACGGAGGAGCAGGATGTCGCCGCGCTGCCGCGCATCATCGATCGCTATCCGCCGGATGCCGTACTGTGGAGTGGAAATACCAATGCATCCTTTTCCTCGGGCGTCCTGAACGAATACCTGACATTGAGTGACATTCAGGTGGTCAATGCCGAGCCTGAACACATCCTGGACCTCGGGGAAGGCGCCAGCCTGCGCGTCCTGACGACGGGTCCGCGCGGCGCGATCCTGTTGATCGAATGGAAAAACTTCCGGACCCTGCTGCCGGTGGGTATGAGCTTCGAAGCGCTGGACGAGCTGCGGAACGGCGCCGAGATCGGCCCCGTGACCGTCCTTTCGCTGGCCGATTCCGGTTACGCCGCCTCGAATCCGCCCGAGTGGATCGCGAACCTCAACCCGGAAATGGTCATGCTGAGTGTGGATGCCGCCGACCCGAACGGCATGCCCGACGGCGAAGTGCTGGAGCTGGTCAGGGATTACCAGCTGCTGCGCACCGACCGGAACGGCTGGATCGAGATCACGACCGACGGCGAACAAATGTGGGTCAATGTAGAAAGAAAGTGACCGAGACGGGTTCCCAACTTGATTTTCTCCCCCAAAAAATGTATAGTTGTGAAGCCAAAGGAGTCTTTAGAAATGAGTGAACTGAATATTACTGCCTCCCAGATCCAGGGAGATCTGCCGGTGACGATCTTACATTTGAGCGGTCATCTCCACGGTGACACGGAAACCGAACTTCTCGACCGCGCCCGTGAGGCCCAGGAGGATGGGTCGAGGTATCTCCTGCTCGACCTCTCCGACGTCGACGTTCTCACCAGCGCGGGCCTGCGCGTCATCCATAGCATCTTCAATCTATTCACCCCGCAGGGCGATGTCGATGTCATTCAGCAGCACGGCGACGAACCCTACAAGTCGCCGTACTTCAAACTGGTCTGTCCCAACCCCGACGTTTATTACGTGCTGAACATTGCCGGCTTCCTGCAAAACCTTCTCATCTACAACAACATGGACGATGCGGTGAACTCATTTGCCGGTTAGCCGGTTCAGGGCCGTCACGAACACCTCGACCATCTTCTCGAGATTGATCTCTTCCTTCACAATTCGATAGGCTTCTTGCCCCATCCTGCGCAGGCGCGCGGGGTCGGACAGCGCCTCGTTCAGCGCGGCGACCAGCGCTTCGAAATCCCCGGGCGGGATCTGCCACCCGTTCCCCGCGCGGACGAGGTCATCCTGCGTGCCGTCCCCCTGCGCGACGATCACCGGCAGCCCGTAGCTCATCGCCTCCTGGACGGCCAGCCCGCCGGTCCCGGGCAGCACGAAGAGATCGGCTTCTGTGAAGTAAGGTTTCAGCTCAACCCCATGTTTGGCCCCGACAAATTCCGCGCCGGGATAGACTTCCCTGGCAAACGATTCCAGTTCCCTGCGCTCCGGCCCGTCTCCCACGATGACGAGCCGCGGCTTCGATTCAAGCTTTGCACAGGCTTTCAACAGGTCATCGATCCGCTTGCGCGCCTGGAGTCTTCCTACAAATAAGATAGTGCAATGGTCCATGGTCAATGGTCTATGGTCCACAGCGAATGTGGGCGCGCGCGCAACCGAATTGTGCGCGACGAAGATCCGGTCACGCGGGAAGCCGAGGGCGGCATACTCATCCGCGCCGCGCTGACTGTAGGCGATCAGCGCGTCAAACTGCCTGAGGAAAGCATTCCACCCCTTCCCCCTAACCCCTTTTCCCTGATGGCTGGGCGCGCCCAGCCCCCAGCCAAGGACCGGCCTGCCGCATCCATGCATCCACTTGACCGCGCCGGGCGTCGAGAGGTAGCGCGGATTCGCTTCGACGATCAGGGCATCCGGATTCCAATCCCTGAGCCAGTCGAGCAGCCCAAGCTGATAACAAAGATAGAACTTTCCGCTGAAAAGATGAATATTCGTCCCCAACCGATAGTTGGCAGCCTGTAGTTTGTCCGTCGTCGCGATCCCCTCCACGGGACGCGGGGAGCCTGTGAAGAGGCTCATCCCGCCGTCGCAGGCGGAGGCCAGCAGGTCGAAGAACGGCGCCCGATAGCTGGGGAGGACGCGCTGCTGGAGCGCCAGTCGGCCGGGGAAGCGTGTCATGCCGGGATGTGCGGAGCCTGCCACGCAGGCGACTTGTGGACGTGGACGACTTTCCAATGGCCATCCCGCCTGACCATCACGCGGCTTTCGTTGTGCGAGGCAACCTTCACACCTTCCGGCGAGGCCGTGCTGATCAGCAGGGTATAGCTTGCGATGGCAGTATCGCCATAGTTCTGAACATGCAGGTTAGACAAGTCGAAACGTGTCGGCGATTTGGCTTTGCCCTCCGCGCCAAAGACCGTCCCGCGCTCGGCATTGGAGGTCATCATGAACTCGTGGAAGGGCAGACCGTCGATGCGCTGGGGAGTTACCCACCATTCGTAAAGCGTCAGGTCTTCGGAAGTGGTGTCGTGATAGGTTTGTATGTCGTTGTCCTGAATGGACTGCAGGTGGACTTTCAGGAAGGCGATGATCTCTTCGTCGGTCATTGTAGCTCCTACAGGAAGCTCCCTGCGCCGTCCCCGGCGCAGGATATACTCACAACACGCCGCCGGGGACGGCGGCTTGAGCTAGCCAAGTAGGTTAACTCAAGTTGCTACCTAGAGTAGCTGGTATAGAAAAGTCCATGAGTTTGCATTACAGTTGGGGTATCCCGACCTCCAAAGTAAGGAAAAACTCATGGACACTCAAATTGTAGTCGTTTTTTGCT
>JBAVVF010000436.1:0-1645 GCA_049697155.1 Anaerolineales bacterium | reverse complement strand
GCCTTGCCCCGTATGGGATGCGCAGCAGGGACTCGAAGGGGCGCGCCTACCTGGATTCCGAGCCGGAATACCGCACGGCCTTCCAGCGCGACCGCGACCGCATCATCCACACGACCGCCTTCCGGCGGCTCGAATACAAGACCCAGGTCTTCATCAACTACGAGGGCGACTATTTCCGGACGCGCCTCACCCACACCCTGGAGGTGGCCCAGATCGGGCGGACGCTGGCCCGCGCCCTGGGCGCCAACGAGGACCTGGTCGAGGCGATCTGTCTGGCCCACGACTTGGGTCACTCGCCCTTCGGACATTCCGGTGAAGTCGCCCTGGCCCGCCTGATGAAGGACTTCGGCGGCTTCGACCACAACCGCCAGTCCCTGCGCATCGTCACCGAGCTGGAACAGCGCTATCCCGAATTCCCCGGCCTGAACCTGACCTGGGAAGTCCGCGAGGGCATGGTCAAGCACGAGTCGGAATACGATATCTCGGACGCCCGCGACTTCAACGCCGACCTGCGCGGCAACCTCGAAACCCAGATCGCCAATGTGGCCGACGAGCTGGCCTACACCACCCACGACCTGGACGACGGTCTGCGCTCGGGCATGATCACGCCCCAGATGCTGGACGGCATCGCCCTGTGGGAGATCCTGCGCGAAACCTACAAGTGGCGCGGACCCAGCCTGGACGACATCGAACGCCACCGCATGATCCGCCAGCTGGTCGGCATCATGGTCACAGACATGGTCGAAGCCACCGACAAACGGCTGCAGGAAAGCCGGGCCAAGTCTGCGCTCGACCTGCAAAAGCTCAAGCACAATGTGATCGGCTACAGCGAGGAGATGCAGCGCCGCAACCGCGAGCTCAAGGATTTCCTGTACAAGTATCTTTATCGCCATTACCGCGTGGCCCGCATGCAGGTCAAAGCCGAAAGACTGATCTCGGATATTTTCAATGCCTACCGCACCGAGCCAGGCATGCTGCCAAACACAACCCAGATCGGCATCGAGAAGCGCGGCCTCGAGCGCACGATCTGCGATTACATCGCCGGCATGACGGACCGCTACGCCATCGAGGAATATCAGCGCTTATTTAATCCGTTAGAGAAACCATAGAGGAAGTGAGACAGCATGACCCAACAAACGTATCTAACACCGGAAGGTGCAGAAAAACTCAAGGCCGAGCTGACCGAGCTGACCGGTCCGCGCCGCGAGGAACTTGCGAAGCGTCTGCGCTCGGCCATTCAGATGGGCGACCTGTCCGAGAACGCCGACTATCATAAGGCCAAGGAGGACCAGGCCTTCCTCGAAGGGCGCATTCAGGAGATCGAAGCCGTCCTGCATACCGCCATCATTGTCGAAAAGACGCACAGTGACACCGTCACGATTGGCTGCCATGTCACGGTTCAGGAGGACAACTATGATCCTGAGACCTATCACATGGTTGGGGCCAAGGAAGCCGATTCGCGCAAAAACAAAATATCGAACGAATCGCCGATCGGCAAAGCCCTGATGAATCACAAAGTTGGAGATGAGGTGGAAGCTGAAACGCCCGGAGGCAGGATCCGCTTCAAGATCCTCAAGATCGAATAGTCAGCGATGAAACAAAAAAGAGACCGGTGGACCGGGCTCTTTTGAGTCAAGGGGTATTT
>JBAVVF010000435.1:0-5102 GCA_049697155.1 Anaerolineales bacterium | reverse complement strand
GGAAGTCCTCAGCATTGCGGCGCTCAGTGACTTTACGGAAATCCCCGGCTGTGCCACGGTCACGGCCAGGATCGTCAGCGTGAACGGGAACGAGATCCAGTTTGCAGGCTGGCCGCTCATCACACTTGGAGAAGATGTCCATGTCGAGGATGAGACCGGTCAAGAAGCGACCCTACTCCCGAACCAGACGGTTCTTGTGGTGATCTGCGCCACGGAAGATGGCCAGTTCGCCATCACGGCCATTGTCGTCCTGAATACGAGCGATGAGGGCGGCTCTGGAAACGGGGGCAAGGTGCTGGTATGCCACAAGCCCGAGAAGAAGGGCGGTCATACCCTGAGCATCGCGGAACCTGCCGTCCCGGCCCATCTTGCGCACGGAGATAAACTGGGTCCATGCCCTTAAGCCCGGATAACGAAAGTGGTAATCCCTGTCATAGACAGAACACAAAGAAAGAGCACGCAGAGTTTTTGCCTGCTCTTTCTTACTTTCATGCCTTGATCGTCAATTCCGTCGTCTCTGCCGCCAGGCATCGACCACCTGATCATATACGTCGGGCATCTGGATGCATAAAGATCTCGTCACTTCGGAGTAACGTCTGTACGCGGCGGGACCCTGCCTTTGCCACTGTTCCAGTTCCACCCGGATGATGTTGATCAGCGCCAGGGCCAGATCGGGAATCAAATCCTTTGAATCCAATAGAAGCTGAAACAAGTTCAAGTCGTCCAGGGTGCCGGGACGGCGGAATAGAGCGCGGTGACGTGGAGAAATCGGCATAGGGCTTTATCTCGGTCCGTACGACTGCTGTGGTATCTTGTGGAAAGTATAATGCGGGTACATCGAAGCTGCATTGTAACTTAATCCACTTCTGCTTGTAACAGGAAACCTGATGGCAGACTTTGAAAAGGATATTCACGGGCAATTGTTGGACCTGCTGAATCGCGGGAACGCAGTCTATCGCGTCGTCGAGCACGAGCCGCAGGGACGCACGGAGATGATCGCGAAGATCCGCGGCAACCGGATCGAGCAATCCATCAAGTCGATCGTCGTGCAGGTCAGGTTGAGCAGGAAGGAGAACATCTACTGCCTTGCCAATGTCCCCGGTGACTGCCGGATTGACTTCGACGGGATAAAAAGTCACTTTAGCGCGGACAGCGTCGCGTTTGCCACGCGCGAGAAGGCCCAGGAATTGACGGGCTGCGTAATCGGGGCCATCCCACCCTTTTCGTTCAATGAGCAGCTGCAGGTGCTGGCCGACCCGCTGATCCGGCAGAATGAAGAAGTCGTCTTCAACGCCGGCCGCCTGGACCGCTCGATCTTCATGAAACTGGAAGATTACATCCGCATCGCAAGGCCGCAGATCACCCAAATTGCCCTGCGCGGATAAATCTTTTTGTGTAGAATCAAGGGATTCCATTTTTAGAAGTATTTATGTCCAAACTTGATAAGACGCTCGCTTCGTGCTTCCTGCATTATGATTGCAATAACCCCATCCTACAGACGTTGGAGTAAGCCGGATCTTACAGATCGCGGAGAACCATGATATTCAGCCTTCCTGCCCGCAAGCCCTTCAACTTTCTTTCGGTCGTCAATTCGCATGGCTGGCGCCAGCTTGCGCCGTTCTCCTATGCTGAAAGTTCCAACACGCTGGGCTACATCCTGCGGCTTTCGAACGGGCGCGTGATCGAGTTGAGGCTGCGCGACGGGAAGGATGGAGTGGTTGTTGAAACGGAAAGGTTGAACAAGAGCGAACGCGCCGAAGCGGCGGAGAAAGTGGCATGGATGTTCGGACTCGACCTGGATTTCTCGCCCTTCTACGCCGCGGCGCGCCGCGAGCCGAAGCTGGCGCGTGTCAAAAAGCTGGCGTGTGGGCGCGTCCTGCGCTCAGCGACCCTCTTCGAAGACGTGATCAAAACCATCCTGACGACGAACACTCTCTGGGGTGCGACCAGAAATATGACCCTGAAACTGGTGACGGAATTCGGGGACCCCTTATCCTCTGCTGGTCGAGTAGTGGCGCCGGGTCTCGATACGCCCTTCGGGCTACTCGACCAACCGGCGCCACGTACCGAGACCAGAGCCTTTCCCACGCCCGCAGCCATCGCGGCCTCCGGCCCGGAGTCCCTGCGGGAAAGGATCCGCGTCGGCTATCGCGCGCCCGCCATCCACGAACTGGCCGTCCGTGTGGCCTCGGGCGCGTTCGACCTCGAGGCGCTCAAGACGAGCCAACTGCCCACGCTCGAACTGCGCAAGCAATTGTTGACGATCAACGGCGTGGGACCCTACGCCGCCGCGAACCTGCTGCTGATCCTCGGCCGCTCCGATTTCATCCCGATCGACTCGTGGGCGCTAAAACTTGTCTCCCACGAATGGTATCGCGGCAAACCGGTCACAGCCAAAGAAGTGGAAAAGCGCTTTGCAAAATGGGGCGAGTTCAAGGGACTGGCCTTCTGGTTCTGGGATTGGAAATATAACGAATAACACAATCCGCACTCTCCTGGCAAAGAGGGAGTGGCTAAGAGCATGGAACCAGGACGTTCTCACCACGGAGAGCACGGAGTTCACAGAGAATACAAAAAGAAAAATTCTGTGATCTCCCCCGGCACCTGCACCCGGGGCAGGTGTGTGGGCTCCGTGGTAAAGATGTGCGAGCAGGGAATAACCCGAACCTTTTGATTCAGGAAATGGCAATATAATTCAGTCATCCTTGTTTGGTCTGGAGGCGGATATGCGCTGTCCGGTCTGCAAAAATACGCTCCTGGGTCCGATCGCGCTGCTGGAGGGACTTCCGGCCCGGCAATGTTCCAACTGTCAGGGCGTCTCGATCTCGTCCAATGTGTATCTCACGTGGAAAAAAACCTTGGGGCGCGAGTTCCCTCCCAAAGAGGGGGCCATTGAGATCGATCCCTCCTGGGAAGTCAAGGAATTGAAGCTTTGCCCCGACTGCGGTCACATCATGGCGCGCTATAAGATCTTCCCCGATACCGACTTTTACATCGACCGCTGCCGCAACTGCAACGGCATCTGGCTCGACCACAATGAATGGGATGTGCTGACCGACCGGAACCTGCACGACAACGTCAACGAATTCTTCACGCGCCCCTGGCAGGATAACCTGCGGGCCGCGGAGACGAAGAATCACCTGGAGCAGATCTACCTCGAGCGGCTGGGCGAGGCTGGCTATGAAAAGGTCAGGCAGGTCCGTGAGTGGCTCCAGGACCATCCCATGCGCGGGATGATCCTGGCCTTCCTGGAGGCGGATGATCCTTATAAGATCTAAAAGAACTTCCGTCATTGCGAGGAGGGTGTTCTTCCCGACGAAGCAATCTCAAGCACAGCTGAAAAGTGTTCAATGTT
Source organism: Anaerolineales bacterium (assembly GCA_049697155.1). GTDB lineage: Bacteria > Chloroflexota > Anaerolineae > Anaerolineales > Villigracilaceae > Defluviilinea. Next base: position 1,747 of record JBAVVF010000435.1, on the reverse strand, counting down.
GAGTGGGATTGCTTCGTTGCTTCGCGCCTCGCAATGACGGACCGAGACAACTTTGGGATAAACCATAAAGATGCACAACAAGCTTGTCCGCAATTCGTTGATTCTCTTAATTGTGCTGCTGTTTGTAGTTTCCACAAAGGGGAAGCTTGTCAATGCACTATTAGCGATTTGGGTGGGTGCATGGGTGATGAGTAAATCGTTCAACCCCATGTTCGGCCCCCATCAGGGTTTTGAAAATCTCACTGTGAATGAGTTTATTCCAGAACCTCGATCTCGAATAATTGATTTGTTTTTCGGGTCTACAAGAAAGCAAGGTTTCTTTGTTTTGCTATGGTGGTTTTCCGGCATTTCAACGGCATTTCTGATATACCAATTGCTCAAAGTATTGCTTATTTCTTCATGAACGATCTTGTCCCCATCCACTTCCATGACCAGCCCATCGAACCGATCTTCGATGTGCCGCCGGCGCGCGAAAAGACGCCCGATTGCCCGAACGGATTCGTCTGGGATGCGAAAACGTACCGGGTCATCGAAATGCTCTCCGCCTGGAGCGACTTTTCCCGGCGCGGCAAGATGGCCCGCAACATGCGCCCGGCCCACGCCACCGTGGCCGCCGGGCGCGGCTCGCTGAACGTGGGACGCTTCTACTTCCGCGTGCGGACGGATACGGACCAGGTCTTCGATATTTACTATGATCGTGCCATGAAAAACGTCGATGACCGCAAGGGGCAGTGGTTTATCTATCGCGAGCTGGGAGAAGAATGAATTTAGAGATTCAACAGCCTATTTCCACGCCTGACTATTCCGTCCCCTAGAAGTTCATCGACAACTGGATCGGCGTGGGCCTGCTGGTGCTCATCCAGGCGGTTCTACTCATCACTGCCGTGCGCGGGTCCATGCCGAACATCGCCCAGAGCGCGGCGATCGTCCTGCTCGAATCGGTTTACATTCTGCCCGTGGTCCTGATCTTCGCCTGGCGGCGTATCCACTGGATGCATCTGGGCTTCAACAGATTTCAATGGAAGACTCTGGGCCTGGGCTGCGGGATGCTGGCTGCGGGCTACAGCCTTATCCTCCTGCACAATGCACTGCTGTACTTCCTCGGCGTGGATACACAGGGCGATGCCATCGCGGAAATGCTGGCCGCGCTGGATTCGCCGGTCTGGTTTTTTATCGTCGCCACGGTCTTTGCCCCGTTTGTGGAAGAAGTGTTCTTTCGAGGCTTTCTCTTTCAGGGACTGCGCCAGCGCTATGGCTGGACCAAGGCCATGCTGTTCAGCTCGGCGATCTTCGCGGTCGGGCATCTGGACCCGGTTGCGCTCATCCCAACGTTCATTTTGGGGAATGTACTGGCGTACGTGTATCACAAGTCCAATTCGGTGTGGCCGGGGATGATCCTGCACTTCCTGGTCAATGGGACCAGCTCGTGCCTCGCTTATTTTGTGCTCCAGAATCCCAACCTCATTCCCTCGTGATCAGCCTGACCTGATTGTCGTAAAAGAAATAGTCCCAGGCCCAGTTGATGAGCACCACCAGCCGGTTGCGGAATCCGATCAGGCGGTAGATGTGCAGCACGACCCAGATCAACCAGGCGATGAATCCACTGAACGACAGGCCCCAGATGCGCGCCACCGCCGCATTCCGTCCGATCGTCGCCAGCAGGCCGGGATCCTTGTAGCGGAACGGCTCCGGCTTTTCCCTCTTGAGAAGCTTGCGGATGTTCTTCGCCGCGGCCTTGGCCTGCTGC
>JBAVVF010000434.1:0-1877 GCA_049697155.1 Anaerolineales bacterium | reverse complement strand
GTCCAAGCCCGATTACAAGAGAACCTGGAAAAAAATATCCCATGGGCCAGGTTGCCGGGCTGCCTTCCGTGGCTGACAGATCGTCGTAGTCCAATAATTCGCTGCTCTGCAGGAATGCAAAACTCATCAGGGTAAACAACAAAATGAGCACCATTCCCCCCGCGATCAGGGTGCTGATTCGACTGTTGCTGTTTTGGGATCTATCGGACAATCGGCGTTCAAAAAAGCATAAGTTCTTTGAAAACAAAGCTCACCTGTACAGACCACAATAACTCTAAAGTTGGGTTCGCTACTTCAATGAGAGCTTTTATGAGATGAAGATTAAAATTTTATAATCCGGACATTATATATCAAGATTACAAAAATGCAAGGTCGCAGTCAATAGTAACAAAGTCATACGTGCTTCGTCAATTTTTGTCTTATCCGGCATAAACATGGAAACAGGACGAAACTTATCCGAAAAGGTTACACAAGATGAAACTGGGATTAAACCTGGCTGAAAGGCGGGCTGCGCTTCGTGTAGGCAGATTGCCGACAACCCAAGGCGGGTGCCAGATTCCCCTGGCCGATCTGCACAAAAGTCGACTTATCTGCCTGGCGAATTGCCTGCCAGTTTCGGGCGGGTAATCCATAAACTCAGTAGCCCAGCTGCATAGCCTGTCACGGCAAACGCGTAAAGCCAGCGAGCTCCCACCGCGTCGAAGATGGCTCCGGAAACCGGCGCGGCAAGAACGATGACCAATCCGCTGAGGGTAACCGTATAAATTGCCAGCACGGTCCCCGTTTCGTTTGGGTCCGTCCGGCTGCTGATCAGGAAGACTGCGCCAATAGTGAGAAAACTGAATGCTATACCGCCAATGAAGCGCACGATCATAATTGTGGCAATGGATGGAAATAAAAGAACGGCAGCACGCTGGAAGAGTGTCATGGCGATAGCGAACAACAGGACCCGGTGTGCACCCACGCGGCGTACGTATCGATCTGCAAAAACCATAAAAGGCAGTTCGACAACAGCACTCAGGATTCCGGCCACTGAAATAAGTTGTTTGGACGCGCCGAGTTGGGAAAGAAAGACATTCTCGAATTGCAGGACGCCGTTATTGAGAAACCCGATGAAGATCACTGCCATTGCGTAGCCGACCAGAGTGCGATCGCGGCAGATGTGCTTCACGGCGGTCCGCAGATTGAGCCTGTGCTGCTCGGCGTAATTCGGGGCCACAAAATAGCGGGGATCGATCAGGAGCGTCACCAGCGCGCCGGTCAGCCACATCAGGCTGACACCGAGGAAGCCTGCCTCAAAGCCCCTGCGCTCGATCAGCCAGCCGGAAGTGAGTACCGTCACGATCCAGCCCACCGACGCCCAGGCGCGGACGCTGCCGTATCCGGTTCCGGCTTCTTCCGACACGTGCACCGCCATCGCGTCCGAGGTCGGCATCACACCTGCTCCGACGAGGGCCTGCAAAAATACGATCAGAATGATGGGAAAAAACGCAGTCTGCTGACCAAGAAGGAAGTAACCAATGGCGCCCAGTATAAGCGAGGCTTGCAGGATTTGACGGGCCTGGGGACGTTTCTTGATCTCAGTCACAAGGATGGGCGAGACGATCAAGCCCACCGTGGAACTGACCGAACCGATTGTGCCGATCTGGGTCCCACTCAACCCCAGGCTGACATAAAACAGGTTGATAAAGGGCAGGATGAATCCCCACCCGCCCATGAAGGCAAAGTAGTAGGCACGCGCAAAGAACAAGTCGCGGTTTGGCAGCTTCAGAGACATACGACCTTTCGACAAACGGACGAAGTATATCACCCTCAAACAAAACTCACTGTAGGGCAAACGGAAATATATCGGCCTACCGACAGGTGGGAGTATCTCT
>JBAVVF010000433.1:0-2396 GCA_049697155.1 Anaerolineales bacterium | reverse complement strand
GCGCTATCTGTCGCCGGACTATGACAAAGGTCCCTTCGACGAAGCCGAGTACAACTATTGGATGCCGGTCGATACCTACACGGGCGGCATCGAGCACGCGACCATGCATTTGCTGTATACCCGCTTCTTCCATAAGGCTTTGCGCGACGCGGGCATCATGGAAGGCAATGAGCCGATGCTGCAGCTGCGCAACCAGGGCATCATCCTGGGCGAAGACGGCGAGAAGATGTCGAAGAGCCGCGGCAACGTGGTCGCGCCCGACGGACTGGTTGCGCAATACGGCACCGACGCTCTGCGCACCTACCTGATGTTTGCCTATCGCTGGCAGGAGGGCGGCCCGTGGAACTCCCAGGGCATCGACGGGACCGCGCGCTGGCTGCGCCGCACCTGGACTCTGTTTACGGACGAGGGTACGGGCGAGCCATCACGCGGAACCCACGGCGCCTCCGGCTCAACTTCAACGGCTCGCCCCTACGATACGCGGACTCTGCGCCGGCGCGTCCACCAGACACTGCGAAAGATCACGCGCGACTTCGAAGCTTTCGAGTTCAATACCATCATCTCGTCATTGATGGAGCTGTTGAATGAAATGTACAAGGCTCGCGAAGCCGGTGCATCCGGCACACCTGAATGGAATGAAGCCACCGAGATCTATCTGAAGATGCTGGCTCCCGTCGCTCCGCACATGGCTGAAGAGTTATGGACGAATCACCTGGGCAAACTCTATTCGATTCACCAACAAGCCTGGCCAAAAGTAGATGAGGCCGCGGCAAAGGAAGATAACATCGAGATCCCCGTCCAGGTCAACGGCAAGGTTCGGGACCGGATCGTGGTCTCAGCCGAGGCGAGCGAAGACGAGATCAAATCCGCCGCGTTGGCCTCCGCGGCCGTCCAGAAATATCTGGAAGGCCGGGACCCGAAAAAGGTGATCGTCGCAAACAAAAGACTGGTGAACGTGGTGGTGTAGATTCAGTGCCTTGCTAAAGGCTGCGTGAAGGCGGCGGGTTTTCCGAAAGGAGAGCCCGCCGCCTTTTGATTCACCTGAAATTGGCGACTGGAAGAGACAGTACGCAAGTCCTATTTTGTTCGCAACTATCTTGCAATACCCCGACAACTCTCCTGTAACGCGCTAAATAACCGCAAAGCCATACAATGTAGTCAACAATATTCGAGGGTATCCGGTTATGAACATTCAGTACTTATCCCAAACAATAGAGTTGATGCATCCCTCAACAGGGACATCCATTTCCACTTTAAATCAGGAGGAACTACCAGGACGAGTTGGAGATGCCGTGTGACCACCAAAGCTGAGTTTTTCTCGGCCGGAGCTATGTTTAGCAAAGAATTTGTTTCCAAGGAGAATCAACTATGAAATCCAAGCATGTACTTCAAGTCCTTGTCATGGTAATGATGTTGTTCAGTACCCTGGGCAGCAGTCAGCCTGTAAATGCCAAGACCGATGAGCCTGTCATCATTACCCGCGATCTTTCTTTCTGGGATGCAACCTACGTTGGCTTTGTGAGCGCCAGCATCTACGAAAAATGGCAGCTCGAGCTCACGGAGCCCCAGAATTTCGTTGTGACCGTGAATGTGGTAGCCGGAGACCTCGCCCCTCTCCTGACCCTGAAGGATGCCAGTGGCAACGAACTGTCTTCTGCGACCGGTTCACTGACCAGTACTCAGCCTGCCGGAAGCTATTCCGTTCAGGTTCAACCTGCCTCAGGCGGTGGTTTCTATATGCTGACCATCCGGAAATTGAATCTGGAGCCGAGCGAACCCTCCTCCACCACAGCGGTCACGCCCGCGAGCGTGAATGTTGGGGAAAGCGCCGCAGTCACGGCGGCTTTGAACAATGTGCCGGCTGAAGGTTATACCAGCACCGAGTTCACCTGCACCTATGATGCCAGTGTGGCACAGGTGAGTAACATCGCTGTCAGCAATCTGTTCGGTGAAGATGCAGTGGTGGCGATCCATGATCCGCAGAATGGTAGTTTCATCGTCGCGATCGCAGGCAGTAATGGCAACAAAGCCACTGCCAGCGGCACGGCATTTGCCTTCAGCGCCAAGGGCCTGCAAGCCGGCCAAACTGCGATCGAATGTACGGCACGCATTTCCAAGGGAGACAGCGTGCTGACAGGGATTGCGTCCACAGCTGGGAACCTGACCGTAAATGATGCTGAGCCCACCTCCACGCCGGTCGTGACGGAGACGCCAGTCGTCACGGAAACGCCGGTTGTGACGGAAACGCCAGTCACCGAGACGCCAGTCGTAACGGAAACGCCAGTCACCGAGACGCCGGTCGTGACGGAGACGCCAGTCGTCACGGAAACCCCGGTCACCGAGACGCCGGTTGTCACTGAGACGCCAGTCGTCACGGAAACCCCGGTCACCGAGAC
>JBAVVF010000432.1:0-1893 GCA_049697155.1 Anaerolineales bacterium | reverse complement strand
ACACGCGCCGCGGGTCGCTTTTTGGTTGGGAAAATCGGAGTAAAAGGTCATAATTCGCATATGACCTCTATCACTTGCTGTCCTTTTCATGTGACACTAAAATAGTCATTAGAGACAGATATTGTCTGTTTTTTTCATCGCAGAAAGAAGGCATCCATGCAAATCACCCGTCAAGCCGACTATGCCGTTCGAGCCGTTTTGCACCTGGCCCAGTCCAAAAATGGCGACCGAGCCGCAACCAGCACCGTTGCAAAGGAACAACGTATCCCGCCGTCTTTCCTGGCAAAGATCATTTCGCAACTCTCCATCGCGGGACTGCTCCACACCTCGCGCGGCGCGCGCGGCGGCGTGACCCTGGCCCGCGACCCCAAGGACATCACCCTGCTGGAGGTCATCGAAGCCATCGATGGTCCCATCCAGTTGAACGAATGTGTTGCAGAAGGTGGGACCTGTTCCTTCGACGAAAAATGTCCCATCCGCTCAGTCTGGTGCGAAGCGCAGGAAGATCTGGTGGCACGACTCAAGAGAACGGACTTTGCCCAACTGCTTGCAAAGAGCTCCAACTGATCCTGAAACCCAAAGTAGTATTCCCTCTCGAATATTCGAGAGGGATTTTTATAATGCTGCAAAAGGAGGAAACTTGAGACACAGCACTTTATGTTACATTTTTTGTGGAGGTGTGATTCTGCTGGCGATCGTTGCCTGTGTGATTCCCGGCCAAACTTTACAACCCACGCCTGACCTGGGACCCAACGCGGTCGTGTCGGCCATTGCTGGCACGGCCCAGGCCGCCTCGACACAGACGGAGCAGGCCCGTCCCGTCACCAGCACTGCGACATCCGTCCCTACACAAGGCCCAACGTCAACGCCCAGGATCTCTGAGGTTTCAGGAACAGCACTCCAAGTCCGTGAGGATCAAAGCACGCTCTTCGTGGACTACCGGGCCGGCATCCAGCTCGTCATCCCGCCCGGCTGGCTGGCGCTGCGTCTCAACGAGGACGAATATTTCAAGGCCTTTACCCTGGACGTTGTTACGCAAAATCGACAAATCATGGAGCGGCTGGATGTCACCCGGGACCTCGACCCGGTCTACTTTCGCCTGGATGCCATTGACATTCGTCCCGAGCATGATTCTGACGTGATTATTCCAAACATCAATGTCATCTTCCAGCCGGGCGATGTGCGCAGCCTGGACAAGTGGGAAAAGGCGGAAAGGGAACGCAGCCGCCCGCTGGCAAAGTACAAATTCATCGGCTCGAGTTTTCCGCAGCTTGCCAACGGCACCCAGGTTCTCGTGATCGAGGAAAAGTATGAGGCGGCCGAAGAAGCCGGCATGATCTATTACCGAGGTGTGTTCTTCAGCCTGAAAACGGGCACGCTGGTCCTGGATTTCTACGCCAACCTGGACGACAAGGATGGCATGCTGCCCGAATTCGATCAGGTGGTCAACAGCGTGACTCTGCTTAACCCTTGATGGAATTTCGGCTTCCTTCAACCCAAAAGGATTTTGAATAGGAGAAGACAATGAACGGGAAAAAAGGCATTCAAACAGCAAGCATCTTTATCGCGTTCCTGGTTCTGGCCATGCTTTCCTGTCAGGGCATCGGCGGATTCAACCCGTTTGCCACGGCCACCCCCACGGCCACAGCCACCTTTACACCAAGCCCGACTCCCAGTCCGACACCCACGCAGACACTGACCCCCACGCCTCATCCCACCGGGAAGGCGATCGAGCAAATGCCGGATGGCACCACCCTCCTGACCGACTACGATGGCGCCTACCAGGTTACCTTCCCGGAGGCTTGGACGATTCTGAACCTCGACAAGGAGACTCTCGACGAAGTTCTCGATAGTATTCCGGAGCAGGGCCAGGATGTATCCAAACTCATCGAG
>JBAVVF010000431.1:0-2442 GCA_049697155.1 Anaerolineales bacterium | reverse complement strand
CTGTGAACTCCGTGGTTGAATTCGTTATGGTAAGATTTTTGCGGGATCGTCAGCAACGCCGCGAAGGATACTCACATGGAAAAGAAACTCAGCCTGACTGTTTATCTCAACGCCGTCCTTTTGGGGATACTGGCGCTTTATTTGTTCTTTTATACGGCGATCGTGATCATCCGTGACCAGAACGACCCGGGCCTGACGGGCGGGGAGGCCCCGCCGCGCTTTGCCTATACCTGGCATCGCTCCCTCTCGGGGAAGTATGAAAAGTGGGCACGGGAGCGCGTCGCCTCAGGGAAGGCCGCCGGGATGAGCGTCAACGATATTTCCGGCACGGAATGGCCGGTCTTCGGCACGGTCTTTTACCTGTGGGCGACCGAGTCGCTGCAGGAGGCGTGGGAGCGGGATCCGTCACTGGCGCGGGTCGCGCCGAAGGAATACGCGCGCGGCGCGATCGAGGCTTCCGCGGCGCTGGTCAGCGACCCGAACCACGCCGGCTGGGTCCGCAGGCACTGGGGTGACGATTACCTGGCGCACGACAATCTTTTCTACCGGATGCTACTGGTCAGTGGTCTGACCAGTTATCAAAAGCTGACCGAGGATGACAGATACGAAGTCCTTCTGCGTGAACAGACCGCGTCGCTGGCACAGGAACTCGATCGGTCGCCGCATGGTTTGCTGGAAGACTATCCCGGGCAGACCTACCCGGTCGATATCCTGCCGGCCATCGCCGCTATCCACCGCGCCGACACGGTGCTGGGCACGGATCATTCAGCGTTTGTCGCACGGGCCGTGCGCGCCTTCCAGGGCGAGGCGGTCGATGAGCTGACGGGTCTGCCCACCTACACGGCCGACTCGAGCACCGGGAAAGGATTCGGTCCCGCGCGCGGGGTGGGGATCGCCTTCATGCTGATCTGGGCGCCGCAGCTTTGGGAGGACACGTCCCTGGAATGGTATGAAAGCTACGACCATCACTTCTGGCAGAGGGAGTGGGCGACGGCCGGGTTCCGTGAATTCTCAAAGGAGCTTTCGTATGGAACCTGGTTCATCGACGTGGATGCGGGCCCGGTCATGAACGGCTACGGCACGGCGGCCAGCGCGTTCGGCATCGGCACCGCCCGGACGTACGGTCGCTTCGACCAGGCCTATCCGCTGAGCGCCGAAGCATTAGCCGCCTCCTGGCCGCTGCCGGATGGGACGCGGCTGGGCCCGCGCATGTTCTCGAACCTGTCCGACGCGCCGTACGTCGGCGAGACGGCCCTGCTCTTCAGCCTGACGCGCCAGCCGGTCGTCGCGGGTGGCGCGCCCTCCGACGGCTTCATCCCCGCCTCGGTCTATTTTGGGATCCTGTTTTATCTGGTCTGTGGAGGCTTGCTTGCCTGGCGCGCGATATTCCTGGTCAGACGCTGGAGAAAAGGAGAGGGTCATCCAATCCCTCAGCCAGAGTTACAGCTGTTCCTGTGGATCGCGCTCTTCGTCTCAGGTATGGTGATGGTGATCTTCTTCAACAAGGCCATCGGCGCGCTGCTTTTGTTCCTGATGCAAACGCTTCCGACGCGCGCCCGGATCTGGTCAGGGCTGATCGATTATGAGGCACTTGAGCGCAATAGCTAAATTGACCATCCATGAATATTTTGCCAGGCTGTGGCTTTTGAAAAAACACATTACCGTTGACTCAGTGCACGGACGATCATGCCTTTGACTTGTTTGTTTGCATTCACATAAGAAAGATGGATGGTGGGATGCTGTGAAGTGAAAACGCGGAAAATTTCATCCGCAAATGCCTGACCAATTGAGTCAACGTTATCAAAGTTCAATACAATTTCCTTAAATCTCTCAAAACGTGCCAGAAGTCTTTTCGCCTGGGAACGCGAGATCAAATTCTCGTGACCATATCTAGCCAGGAAAACAGGTACATGGGTTTTGGAAAATCCATAGTCACCTTCAACCGTGAACCGATCAAAGACTTGTTTTGTGGTTCGATTGGATTTTGAACTAATGATCATTTGCACGCGAGTGCCTTTCTGCACTTCAGCGGTGTTCTCAAGCAACCAATCGTTGTCCGGTTCAAAGTGTTTGAAATATAGCTTCCCCGACAGAATGACAAATTCATCAAACATCCGTGAGGTAAAAAATATCCCTTCCCCGGTATGATGAGCAGGATCAGTGGTCAATTTACCCTTCGATAATTCAAGGATGGCATGCAACTGATCGTCAAGATGGAGTTCTTTTTGAATCTTGTTGAAAATACCAATTCCATTATCCAGCAAATTCATTTCTATATTTTTGTAGGTACGTTTTAGAAGTACGACCAACTCGGTTCCCTCAGAATGGTCGATTGCATTATTCACAATCTCCGTGAACCCATACTGGCATATTTGCAGAACATTCATCGGGACATTTTCAAGGTGTGGACGAATATGCTCCCGCCATATTTTGTCCTCCTGA
>JBAVVF010000430.1:0-3673 GCA_049697155.1 Anaerolineales bacterium | reverse complement strand
GCGGTCCGAAGCGCGCCCGATCGTGCAGCATACGATCCGCGTCTTCGAAAAAACGAGCGGGGATATCGTCGTTCCCTCCGGTTCGTGCGCCCACATGATCAAACATGGCTACCCGGAACTGTTCCAGGACGATCCGGTCTGGCTGCCGCGCGCCCAGGCCCTGGGAGAGCGCATCTACGAGTTCACGGAATACCTGGTCGACAAGCTCGGCGTCACCGACCTCGGCGCGCGCTGGGACGGGATGCTTGCCTACCATGCCTCCTGCCATACTCTGCGCGGCATGCACATCGACCGCCAGCCGCGCGCCCTCCTGGCCAACATCAGAGGCGCGCAGCTCGTGGACCTTCCGCACGTGGACGAATGCTGCGGCTTCGGCGGCATCTTTTCCCTGGAGCATCCCGAGCTCTCCGCGGAATGGCTGAAGCGCAAGATCAGTAATCTGGAAGCCACCGGCTCCCCCACCCTGGTCGTGACCGAGGCGGGCTGTCTCATGCACATCGCCGGCGGATTAAACAGACAGAAGAAAATGCAAAGAGTCATTCATATCGCTGAAGTGTTGAACCATCAATAATTGATTTCCGTCATTGCGAGGAGGGTCGAGTAGGGGTTGGGTCATCCAACCCCATATCGAGACCCGACGAAGCAATCTCATGCAACATAAGCAAGATTGCTTCGTGGCACCTGGTCTCGGTACGAGCGAGAAAGACGCTCGCTCTACTCGACCGACGGCGCCACTCGCAATGACGGAATCAACGAGGACAATATGTTTTCAAAATCAGCCCAATACTACGACGAGATCTACGCAGCCGCCGACAAGGATTATGCCGCGGAGGCAGCCAAAGTCCGCCGGTTCATCCAAAAATACAGGCATACCAAAGGCAGGTCGCTGCTCGACGTGGCCTGCGGGACCGGCCACCATGCAGGTTATCTGAGCAAATATTATCAGGTCGAAGGCCTGGATCTGGACCCGCACATACTGGCCGTCGCGAAGAAGAAACATCCAAACATCCGCTTCCACAAGGGCGACATGACGGATTTCGATCTGGGCCGCCAGTTCGACACCGTCGTTAGTCTGTTCAGTTCCATCGGGTATGCCAAAACAAAGCCGCGCCTGCGCAAGGCAATCAAGGCCATGGCCCGCCACATTCTCCCGGGCGGCGTCCTGTTGATCGAACCCTGGTTCACGCCGGAGCAGTGGAATCCCGGGCGCGTCCACGTGATGCAGGTGAATAAACCCGATGTGAAGATCGTCCGCATGAGCCTTAGCAGACAAAAAGGCAGGCTGTCGCCGCTCGAGTTCCACTACCTGATCGGCACACCAAAGGGCATCGAATACGCTGCTGAGATCCATGAAATGGGCCTGTTCACGCACCAGGAATACATGGACGCCTTCAAAGCTGCGGGCCTGACCGTCACCCACGACCCGCAGGGTTTGGACGGGCGCGGCTTGTACATCGGGCAGAAATGAACACTTCCACCGGACCCAAACCTTTCTGGAAACGACGTATTCCCCCCGCCCTGGCCTTGTGGCTGATTGCCCCGGTCTTTGGAGAGATGGTCTCAGGCTCGACACCTCTAAACGAATATATCTCTCCCTTCTCTATCCTGATGTTAGGTATGCTTTACGGAAGCGGGGCCGTCCTCATCCGTGAGATGATCGTCCGCTGGGGAAAGGGCTGGCGCAGTCTGCTCCTGCTCGGCGCGGCGTACGGAATTTACGAGGAAGGCCTCATGGTGCGTTCCTTCTTCGATCCCAACTGGATGGATCTGGGCGCGCTGGGCACCTATGGACGTATAGGCGGCGTCAACTGGGTCTGGACCGAGCACCTGATCATCTTCCATGCATTGATCAGCGTTACCGCCAGCATCGTCTTCGTGGAGATCCTGTACCCGGACCGCCGTGCCGAACCCTGGCTCGGCCCCCGCGGGCTGATATGGAATGTCGCTGCCCTGGCCGCCACCCTGCCCCTCGGCGCCTTATTGAATCCGTACGACACACCGGATGTCTGGCTGGGCGCCTGTTGGCTGGCCATCGCCCTGCTGACGATTGGAGCCTGGCGCGCACGTACGGAAGCGAAAGAGACACCACCTGCCAATGTCCCGCATCCGCGCCTCTTTTGGTGGATTGGCTTCCTTGGGACCCTCGGCCAGTTCTTCATCGTCTACTACACTTCCGAAGGCAGCAAGCTGCCTTTTATTCTTAGCATGCTCCTGCTCGCTTTATTTGATTACTTCCTTCTATGGCTGATCCTGCGCTGGAGCGGCCATGCCAAAGCCTGGGATGACCGGCACAGGCTGGCCCTCATCAACGGATCCCTGTCCTTCTTCCTGATCGCCGTGCCGCTCACCACGAACGGGCAGTATCCCATCATGTACTTCTCGAGTCCTGTGATGCTCCTGCTCCTGTGGTGGGTTTCCCGCAAGGTTAACCAACGCGTGAATGGTGAACGACAAACCACGGAGACAAAACAGGCTTCGCCCCTGGTATCCTGATTATGACAACCTTCCGAACCCGAATTCGCGCATCCCTCGCCAATGAAGCGCTCCAGATCGCCCTCGACGGTAACGCCGAACGCCGCGTGACCGGGCGCATCGCCGCCTTTGCCTCCCTGCCCGATTGGCGCGAGCGGCGCCAGCAGGCCCACGCCGTCCGCGCCGACGTGATCGAGCATCTCGAAGAGTATGTCGCGCAGTTTGCTCGCAAAGCGGAGCAGAACGGGGTCATCGTCCACCGCGCCACCGACGCGGCCGAGGCGATAAAGATCATTTTGGAAATCGCAAAAGGTTCGCCACAGAGCTACAGAGAGCACAGAGAAGATCAAAAAGAAATCCGTGTAAATCCGCGTTCATCCGTGGCAAAAGCCCTCATCGCCAAATCAAAATCCATGGTCTCCGAGGAGATCGACCTCAACCACGCCCTCGAAGCGGCCGGCATCCGCGTCGTCGAGACCGACCTGGGCGAATACATCGTCCAGCTGCGCCATGAAAGGCCGGCCCACATCGTCACCCCGGCCGTGCACCTGCGCCGTCAGGAGGTCGGTCAGCTGTTCCATGAAAAGCTGGGCATTCCCTACATCGAAGATATTCCCACGCTCACCGACACGGCCCGCCAGATCCTGCGCGAGGTCTTCCTCACCGCGGACGTCGGCTTCAGCGGCGTGAACTTCGGCGTGGCGGAGACCGGGACGCTGTGCATCGTCACCAATGAAGGCAACGGGCGCATGGTCACGACCCTGCCGCCGGTCCACATTGCGCTGATGGGCATGGAACGCCTCGTCCGGAACCTCGATGACCTAGCGCTCATGCTCTCCCTGCTGGCCCGCTCGGCGACGGCCCAAAAGCTGAGCGTGTACACCCAACTGATCCATGCGCCGCTCCCCGGCCAGCAGCGCCATCTCGTCCTGCTCGACAACGGCCGTACGCGCCTCCGCAATTCGCCGCTCAAAGAATCGCTTTACTGCATCCGCTGCGGCTCGTGCCTGAATGCCTGTCCCGTCTTCCGTGAGTTGGGCGGGCACGCCTACGATAGCCCCTATTCCGGTCCGATCGGCTCGGTCATCTCGGCCGGATTCTTCGGCCCGGACTTCATCCCTCTCGCGCAAGCCTCGTCATTGTGCGGCGCCTGCCGGGAGGCTTGTCCCGTCGACATCGACCTGCCGAAGCTGCTGACGCG
>JBAVVF010000429.1:0-4568 GCA_049697155.1 Anaerolineales bacterium | reverse complement strand
GCCGGTGTATAGACCGGCAGCTCGACCGTCGCGGCATCGGCATAGTCTCCGGAGGTCGCGGCGAACTGGATGCGCGTCGTGCCGGCCATCACCGTCGAGGCCGCGAAGCGGACTTCGACCCGGTCGTTGGCCGGGACGATCACACGCAGGCCGGCATTCGCCAGCTCGAGGTTTGTGGCGCGGGCAGCAATATTGACTACCATTGTTTCATCAGTTTGATTTTGCAGGACCACCGGCAGCTCGAACCGGTCGCCAAAGTTGAGGAAGCGCGGCGCCGACGGGCGCACCATCAATGGCAGGCGCGCCGTGATGTTGGACTCGTCCATGCCGAACCGGTTCCCGCCCTTATCCACGGCCACCGCCATGATGCGATAGCGGGTGAGATTATCGGGCAGCTCGATCAGGACCCGTGCCTCGCCGGTCGGACCGGTGCGCACGGCCGGCGCAAAGGTCGCCAGAGGGTTGAAGTCCGAGCGTACGTCGATGGATGGCTGTGCCTGCTCATCTTCAGACATACTATCCCGATCCCAGGCGCCTTCTTCCATTGCCGGGGCTTCGGTCGCGGCGGGCGCGGTTCCGCCCGCCAGGACTTTATCTTTTCCCGCATTCTGCTGGGCCTCCCGGGCCAATGCCTGCGGGTCCGCCAGGACGATGCTGGCGCGCGCATACACAGCCGAAAGATAGGAGGAGCGATCAGCATAGAACACGTCCAGCGGATCGCGCATTTGATAGTCTGTCAATGCAAGGACCGCCTCGTCCACGACGACGACGGCCAGCTCGGCATCCGGCACCGGGAAACCATCTGCATCCTTCACCATGACGGTCAGCGTTGTGTTCCCGCCCGGCTCGAGGGACGTCTGCTCCGGACTGACCTGCAGTGACAGGGTCCTTTGAAGAGGAGGAATGTTCAGGTTCAGCTGCGCGGTCGCGTAGGCGGGTCGCGGGGGGACGTTCGGCAGCGGCTCGCCGCGGTCGTCCGTACGCGGGGACGCGCCGACCAGGTCCACCTGGATGTTCAGGTTGGGGATATGCTCTTCTTCGATGGGGATCCGCAGCGTCGTGGAACCCTCTTCGATCGTGAAGCGTGTCGTGTACAGGATGCCGCTGCGGCTGACGGTCAGCAGGCCTTCGGCAGGGCTGAACGGCGACTGCACGAGAATCTCGGCGGTGTCGCCGGGCTGGTAGGTTTCCTTGTCGGGGATAAGCGTCACTTGCTCCTGCTCCACCTTGCGGGAGGGGGGACGCTGTCCGCCGCTGACCCAGCGCGTGATGCGGCTCTGGTTTTTGCGCCCGAACTCATCTGTCACCTGGGCGGTGATGCGATAACTTCCTCCAAGCGGAGTCTCGAAGGTGCAGGTCGCAGGCTCAAGCGCCGAGGCAAATGTGCAAACCTGCGAGTCGGTCTCCTCCTCGACCCACTCTCCTTTGCGAGTCTTCCATTCGAGGCGTCCGGCCCGGATCTCCACCGGGCGATCCGCGATGGCATTGCCATCCAGGTCGGTGACGATGAAGTCCACCTTGAGCGGCGTGCCGCGCGCCACGAAGTAGCGCTCCGTGCGCAAGCCGATATATAAATCCGCAGGATGGACGAGCAGGGTTGTCGAGCTGCTCCAGGCCTGGCGGTTGACGTCCATCACGGTAGCCTGGGCCATTACACTCTGCGGCTGCGGGTCCGTGCCCAGATCGCCCTGCTGGATGAATTGCATGCCAAGGTAATGCGTGCCTGTGGCATCTGTCCTGCCGGTGAAGGTTTCTGTCTGGGTCCCTTCGGAGTTGTACGGATAGCCTTCATCATAGAACCACCACCAGGGCTGCCAATTGCCGAACGTAAAGTCCGGCCAATTGGGCGGCGAATAACTGCCGGGAGTGGTGTTCACCTGCCACGTGACTTCAGCATTAGGCAATCCGCCGCCGGCGTAATACTTCGCTTCGACGGCAAGCGTGGCTTCATCGCCGGCAAAGTAGGGACCGGTCGTCTCGTTGCGGACGGCGACCTCGAACTCGGGGCGGCGGAATTCCTGGATCTGGAACTGATGAGTATAGGATGTCCCGTTCAAGGCACCCAGGCTGCCGGAGGCGGTCAGGCTGATGTAGGCTGTCCCAAGGTTGGTCGCCTGCGGCAGGGTAAGGGCAAAGTCGAAGCCGCCCAGGGCGTTGACCTCGGCCTGTCCCTCGCCGAGGGAGTTGCCCTGCGGATCGTTGATCCGGTAGCCGACGGAAGTGACCTCGCTGCCCACCAGACCGACGTCACCGTTCTGTTTTTCGCCGATGCGCCGCAGCCAGCCTTTGACATGAATCTCCTCGCCGGGGCGATACATCTGGCGGTCGTCGAACACATACCAGCGCAGCGTATCGACGGGCGGATAGGCGGCCCAGGCATCGTCGCCCCAATAGTAGGTGGAGCGCGGCAGGATGGCCTGGTCGCTGCCCTGGCGTGCGACCAGATACTTTGCGCCGGAGGGGATGGGGAAGCGCGCCACGCCGTCCGCGCCGGTCAGGTGGGTCGAGTTCCCATTGCCGGGCTGGATGCTGACTCCCTGCAGCGGCGCGCCGTTCTTAAGATCGGTCGCCCAGGCGACCATCTCGCTGTGATCGGTGTACGCATCCAGGCCGATCTGTGTGATCTGCACCCAGGTGATGACCGTCTGCGAGTAGCGCCGCCATTTGTCATCCTGGCTTTCGAAGATGCCCGCCGGCGGCTCGACAACCACCACAAAGTGGCCGAAGTCACCGTTCATGTATTTCTCGAGGTTGATGTCCACCTGCGTCAGGGTATCCGGCGGCATGTCCAGGCCGAGAGGATTGTCGGAGACAAGGATACCTGGCATTCCCGGCGGGTTATCTGTCTGCCGCCAATCGCGGAGATACTGCGTGAATGCCGGCCAGTCCCCCGGCTGGACCGCGTAAATCTTCAGATTGAGCCGGCTGTAATTCATCGCGTAGACCGAGTAAATCGCCTCAGAGGCCGTCGGGTCGAGCGTGACGAAGTTCTGCCGGGATCCGACCAGGATCGGTTCGGCCTTATCGACCTTGAACGTCAGGCGGGTATCTTCGCCAAGCTGCTGGCCGAAGGTATCCTGGATCTTTCCCGACACAGTCACCGTGTAGGTCGTCCGGCCCCTGGTCTCGCCGCTGATCTCGAGCGAGTTGCCGTAGACATTGACCGACAGGCCGGGAATCTCCGGGTCGATGCGCAGGAGGCCTTCGTCAAAGACATTTGTGTCGAGCGAGTTATTGAAGCGGATATAAAACGGAGTGAGGGGTGGGCAGCGGTCATCGTACCAGGAACATTCATGGTTTACGATCCGCAGGGGCGCGTAAGTGGAGAAACTATACGATTGGGTTTCTGTGGTTGTCAGCGGTCCTTCGGCCGAGGGCGTTCCCGGCCCAATGCTGACGGCGATGTTGGTTTCCGGCGTGAAGGGTGCTGCGGCGCGGAATGCCAGCCAGCGTCCTGCCTCTGCGTTCTCGGCCAGCTGTTTGACCCCTTCATCTGCATCGATCTCAGCCTGGTCCGCTTGGCGGACTTCGACGGGACGGCCCTCGGCCGTCACCTGGATCGTTCGAAGCACTGCAACCGGGTCGACGCGCTGATCGAAGGCGATGAAAAAGAGCGGGTCGAGCGGTTGCGGGGTATCGTAAGGATAGGTTGTGATGACTTTGGGCGGGGGAGTCTTGAACTTCCAGGTCACTGTTTCGGCCAATGTTTGGCCGCCGGCGGAGGTGATCCCTGCCGGGACGGTGACCACGTATTCGGTGGCCTTGGGCAGGCGGTCGATCAGCTCGGAGTCGTATTCGAAGGTCAAGGTCTTCGTGCCGAGCCAGCGCCACGTGCCTTCGAGGGCGGGCTCGATCTGCACCGGGACGTCTTCGGCCGCCAGATCCTCCAGCGTCCCGAGCGGGACCATCGGCTGGTTGAACGTCACGCTGACGAACGGCGCGATGGGGATCTCTCCCTCGGGCGCGAATCGCAGGACCTGGAGAGGTCCGCTCTCGACCACGCCGGGAGTGGGTTCCGTTTCGAGGGGAGGGAAGCTTTCCTGGATCGTGTTCCCCGGCCGCGGCGGCGGAAGAAGTTCGGCGGGCCGGTTGAACCCGGTTTGGTCATCCGGCGGGAGGGCGGGCAGGCGCGCCAGGATCAGATCGATCTCTTCCGGCGAGAGCGGTTCCCCCGCTGCCAGAGGACGCGTCTCTGATGGCTGTGCTTCGGGTTTGCCATCCTTCAGCTGGAGGTCGATCCCGAATTTCTGTCCTTCCGGCGTTGGCGTCCGATCGTCGCCGCTGACGACCGGAGTCGCGGTCCTGTTTTCCGGGTTGAAAATGGCAGGTTTGGACCTTTGCAGGTAGAAAAAGACCCCGCTTAGGGCAAGCAAAATTACGATTCCAACGAGGACGAGGGCACGTTTGGTGCTGAATACGTTCTTGCGTTCGTCTGGCATGGCAGCCCTCCTTTCAATGGCGTGACGCTTCCATGAAGAGTTATGTTCCCGGGCGAGGAATATGATGATCTGTTGAAAAGGCTAAAAGTTAACCACGGAGACACTGAGACACGGAGTTTTTCTTAACTC
>JBAVVF010000428.1:0-4607 GCA_049697155.1 Anaerolineales bacterium | reverse complement strand
ACGACGACTGCGAAGCGTGCCTGTGGCAAGCAATCTCAAACGAATGAGGAGATTGTTTCGTCGGCCTGCGGCCTTCTCGCAACGACATGCAATCGTGTTGAACGTTCAACGAAATTTTCAAAAAAAGAGAGGCTTAGGCGGTCTCTCTGGTGACCAGGCTGACAGGCAGGACCAGCCGACTGCCCAGCGATGTTTTCCTGGTCAGGATCTTCAACAGTGTTTTCGTCGCAGTCTCGCCCTTCTCGAAAATATTCTGGTCGATCGTGGTCAGTTCGGGGAAGACCTGCCGGCCGATGTGAATGTTGTCGAAGCCGACCAGGCCGAAATCCCGCCCGATTCGCACCCCTCTCCTGAGCAGCCCATGCAGCAGGCCGACAGCCACCATGTCCTCGGTGCAGAAGGCCGCGTCCAGGGACTGCGTCGCGAGCAGGTCCGCAAACTGCAGTCCGGCTTCGAACGGCGAGCCGAGCTTGTCGAACGCGTATCCCTTGGATCCGATCTCCCGCATGGCGCGCTTGTAGCCCGCACAGCGCTTCTGCATCAATGGACCCGCCAGTTCGACCGCGCACAACCCGATCTTTGTGTAGCCCTGGGCGATCAAATGCTGTGTCGCAAGGTATCCGCCAGCCTCGTCATCCGAGTTGATATAGGAAAAATTGGCATAATTGCCGGCACCGTAATTATCGATCAGGACGACCGGGATGCCTTTCGAATTCAGGTCCTTCAGGAAGCCCTGGTCGTATTCGCCCACGGCCAGGATGCCATCGACGCTGCGCGCGTCGATCCATTCGCTGACCTGCAAAAGCTTTTCCCGATGCGGCACCGAAAAGATGATCAGGTCATAATAAGCTTCATCGCGCAGGACGGCATAGACACTGTCCATGATGATGTTGTAGAAGGGACTGTTCGTCAGCGTATTCGTGTCGACATACGATGGCAGGATCAGCCCGATCAGCCGTGACTGGTTGGTGATCAGCGAACGGGCCGCCAGGTTGGGCTTGTACCCAAGCTTCTTCGCGGCGGCCAGAACGGCCTGGCGGGTTTCATCGGAATACTTGGCCCGCCCGCTGAATACATTCGACACGGTGGTGCGGGAGACTCCGGCTTCCTTTGCGACATCGATGACAGTGACACTCATATGCTATCCTTGGTTGAACGTTCAACATCATTATCGGAGAAAAAAGTTTTTTTGTCAAGCAGTTGGCTGAAATTGCCACTAGCCTTCATATTCTTCAAGCGTTCTGCTGCGTACTCCCTCACAAGGCCGAGCATCTGAAAACGCGTTTCATCAGCTCCGGCAGGATGCTGCTCGAGCAGGGACTGATCCACGAGCGCGATCAGGCCCTCCTGCAGGCTCTCGATTGGAAAAACGGATCCGGACTCGTCCATCGTAAAGCTGCCGGGAAAAACAGATAACTGGCAGAAAAGCATCTGCAGCTCGGATGAAAGCAATTCGAAGCTCCAATCGAAAAGGGCGCGCGCCGACTGCTGGTGCGGCAGCATCCATTTGGGTGCGCGGCCCAGAAAATCCAGCCGGCTTTTGGAAAGACAGTTGAGCATGGCCTGAGGCGAAAAATACTTCACCTGATACGCCGCCAGCTCGATCGCCAGCGGAAGCCCATCCAGGCGCTGGCATAGCTCGGTCACTGCCTCGACATTCTCGTTGTTCAGCGAAAAGCCTGGATTCACAGCCTGGGCCCGCTGGACAAATAAGGCCACCGCCGGGGACTGCGCCCAGAGCTGCTGCCCCTTCACCGATTCGATGTCGGCAATTGCCAGCCGCGGGATCAGAAACTCGTGCTCGCCATAGATGTGCAGGGACGCGCGGCTGGTCACGATGATCTTCAGCTGGGGCGAAGCCGCCAAAAGGTCGGCGGCAAAGGCTCCGGCAGGCAGGATTTGCTCGAAATTGTCGAGAATTAGCAGAAATTCGCGGCTCCCGAGGGCAGCCTTCAGCGCGGCATGGGTCTGGTCCCTCAGCCGGAGAGTCTGGGCAATGACCTCGGGGACTTTGGATGGATCGCGCAGGCCGGACAGGTCGACGAAGCAGGACTCCTGGCCGGCCCGTCGAGCCACCTCGATGCTCAGGCGGGTCTTGCCGATCCCGCCGGGGCCGAGGAGAGTCAACAACCGGACATCCGGATGCGCAAGCAGACGGACCAGCGTCTGCAGGGTGTTCTCCACACCGACCAGGCTGGTCAGCGGCGCGGGCAACGTAGAAGGAAGCCTCAGAGCAGTTTCGGGAGCGGGGCCCGGATCGAGATCCCAGTGGTTCAGCGCCTGGGCAATCGCAGGCACAAGCTCGCGGAGTTGATAAAAATACGTCGAGCGGCTGATGTTCAGCCGGTCAGCATACACATCCGCGACCGCTTCCGGGTTGGAAAGCACCACGTCCAGGATGCGGCGCTGGGTCGGGGGGAATGGATAGCTCTTCAGATAGGCGTGGATGGCGTTCGGGCCGCCGCGCCCCCCGATCCAGGACTGCCACGGCTCCTGCTGGATCAGTCGGACGGGAAAGCGCGGGAAATGCAGCAGGGCCTTGACATGCGCCTCATCCCAGACCCCAAGCATGGATACACGACGCTTGGTGAGCGATTCCATCCCCGGCATCTTACCATAATTTGGTTGAACGTTCAACTATATTTGGACTATCTTTAGACCCTGTGGAAAGTCTTTTTCACTATACTGACGCCGAACAATATTGAAAGGAGAACCCTGAAGAATTCACTTTTTGTCTCGATGACGATTCCATTCACCATCATGAGAACAGGAGAAGTAATCACATTATGAAAACAAAAACGCTCGCCCTGCTTTTGAACCTGGTCCTGCTGGCCGCCCTCACGCTCAGTGCCTGCGGCGGCACGCCTGCCGCGACCGAAGAAGCCCCCGCCCCCGTTGAAACCGAAGAGACCGTCCCCACCGAAGCAGCTGCCGTGACCGAAGCCCCGGCCGTTGCGGAAGTTCCGGCCGGCGTCATCCCCTTCCCCGCTGAGATCGCCGGCGGACGCCCGGTGGAGATCACCGTGGTGGGCATCCCCACCGAAGCCAACCCGACCGGCCTGGCCGACTGGAATGCCGCCGCGGAACGCTTCATGGCCAAGTATCCGAATGTAACGGTGATCGGCAATGACTACGTCTATGCCCCCGATACCTTCCCGGCCCTGGTGGCCGGAGACCAGGTGCCGACCCTCTTCCAGGCCTACCTGACCGACGTCGATCAGATGGCCAGCCAGGGGATCGCCGCCGACCTGACGGGCTACTACGCGGACACAAAACTCGATGAAGTCTTTAACCCCAGGCTTCTGTCGCTCGTCTCCAAAGACGACAAAGTCTACGGCGTGCCGATGGCCGCCTACGTGATGGGCATGGCTTACAACATCCAGATGCTGAAGGATGCCGGCTACGATGCCCCGCCCAAGACCTGGGATGAACTCGGACCCATGGCTCAGAAGCTGACGAACCGCGATGCCGGTATCGCCGGGTTCTCATTCATCCGCGGCGAGCCCCACCAGGCGGGCTGGCATACCACCACCATGGCCTACAATTTCGGTCTCAAGGACGCCGAGATCGTGACCAGGGATGGCGACAAGTACACGGCCGGTTTCGATAACGAAGCAACACTGGCCACCCTGAACTTCATCAAAGACCTGCAGTGGAAGTACGACGCCCTGCCGCGCGAGCTGCTCGATTGGCCCACAAATGGTGACGCACTCGCCACCGGCCGGGCCGCCATGGTCCTGATGGCAGGTAGTCAATTAAAATGGATCAAAGAGACCTATCCGGATGTGGATATGGACCAGTTCGGTTTTGCGCCCCTGCCGGCCGGACCGAACGGACAGATGGTCTCCCTCGGCGGCGGCGACGTTGCTTATATTAGCGCCAAAGCCAGCGCCGACGAGCAGGAAGCCGCCTTCTACTATCGCCTGTTCGTCCAGTTTGACGAAGGCGAGCTCAAGGCCAAATATGAGGCGACGAGGACCAATCCCACCGCGGTGATCGGCGATCCGAGCTTCCCGATGTACGTCGGCGAATTCCAGGAAAAGATCGATGCCCTGACCGAGGAATACGCCAACCTGCCGGTCGAGAACTACACCGCCTTCAACGAGGCCGTTGTCGCAGGTGAAGTCGGTCTGCAGAACGAGCCGCAGATCGCCGGGCAGGATTACTATGCCGCCCTGGGCGACGTGGTCAGCCTGATCGTCAGCGATGAGAACACCGATCCGGCTGCCGCGCTCACAGCCGCAGCCCAGACGTTCCAGACGAACGTTCTCGACCAGTTGAAGTAAACTTTGAAGCAATTGCTATGAAATGGAAGAGGTGACGCGAGTCGCCTCTTCCAGCATTTCCTGGATGCCAGCCTCTCCGCATGACACAAGGAGAACACGGACTATGACCTCTGCCACAACAGCCTCTACCAGCCTCACGACCCAGGCCGCGTCACGCCGCAGCAACTACTGGCGGAAGCAGGGACTGGCCTATCTGTTTCTCCTGCCGGCTCTGGTGATCTTCACCCTCGTGACCTGGTACCCGATCGTCAATACGATTCTCTTCAGCTTTCAGAAGGTAAATGCCGGTGGATTCCAGGGTTGGGTTGGACTGGCGAACTA
>JBAVVF010000427.1:0-8075 GCA_049697155.1 Anaerolineales bacterium | reverse complement strand
ACCTGCATCTGCAGGTCGCGGCCGCGGCGCGGCGAGTTGCGCGCCCGCCGCCCCGTGGAGAAACCAAACCCGCCGAAGAGTTCCTCGAAGATATCGTTGAAGTCCACGGTGTAATCGCGGAACCCGCCCATGTTACCGAGGCCCTCTTTGCCGAAGCGATCGTAGCGGGCCCGCTTCTCCGTATCCGAAAGCACACCGTAGGCTTCGTTGAGCTCCTTGAACTTTTCCTCGGCACCCTCTTCCTTATTGACGTCGGGATGGTACTGGCGCGCGAGCTTACGGAACGCAGCTTTGATCTCGTCATTGCTCGCATTCCGTGCCACGCCAAGGATCTCGTAATAATCGCGGTTGCTCATAATCTCAAGAAAACAGAGAGTAGATGAGCAGAGACTAGTCTCTCGTCTCTATTCGCTACTCTCTGGTTGTTATTCCTTCACTTCACCTTCGACCACATCCGGGCCAGCCTCTGGTTCGGGATTAGGATTTGGGCCGGCTCCACTCGCTCCGTCGCCGGGGACGTTTGGCTGCTGGTAGACGGCCGCACCGATCTTTTGAATGACCTGGCCCAGCGCTTCGGTGGCAGATTTGATCGCGGCCACGTCCTCTCCCTGGGCAACTTTCTTCACTTCGGCAGACTTCGCCTCGACCTCCGACCTGGTCTCTGCGGGCACTTTGTCACCAAAGTCCCTCAACGCTTTTTCCGCGGCGTAGACTGTGTTATCTGCATGATTGCGGACTTCGATGAGTTCCTTGCGCTTGCGATCCTCCTCCGCATGAGCTTCGGCGTCCTTGCGCATCTTATCGACCTCGGATTCCGAAAGACCGGAGGAAGCCGTGATGGTGATGTGCTGGGAACGGCCGGTGGCCTTATCCTGGGCAGTCACCTTCAGAATACCATTCGCATCGATATCGAACGTCACCTCAATCTGAGGCATGCCGCGCGGCGCAGGCGGAATTCCATCCAGGATGAACTTGCCCAGCGACTTGTTATCCGCTGCCATCGGACGTTCACCCTGCAGGACATGGATCTCCACCTGGGTCTGGCTGTCGCTCGCAGTCGAGAAGACCTGGCTGCGACGGGTCGGGATGGTCGTGTTGCGCTCGATCTGCTGCGTGGCCACCCCGCCCAGGGTTTCAATGGAAAGCGAAAGCGGGGTCACATCGAGCAGGAGGATATCCTTCACTTCCCCGCCGAGCACGCCGGCCTGGATCGCGGCGCCGATCGCGACCACCTCGTCGGGGTTCACGCCTTTGTGAGGTTCCTTCCCGAAGAAGGCCCGGACGCGATCCTGCACGGCGGGCATGCGCGTCATGCCGCCAACCATCACTATCTCGTTGATGTCGCCGGCCGTCAAACCAGCGTCAGACAGGGCCTGTTTGAGGGGCGCAATCGTCCGGTCGACGAGATCGGCCGTCAGTTGTTCGAGTTTGGCGCGGCTGAGTGTCATGACCAGATGCTTGGGCCCGCTGGCATCGGCCGTCAGGTAAGGCAGGTTGATCTCGGTCTGCATGGTCGTCGAAAGCTCGATCTTGGCCTTCTCGGAGGCTTCCTTCAGACGCTGCAGGGCCTGGCGGTCATTATGCAGGTCGATGCTGTTGTCTTTCTTGAATTGTTCGATCAGATAATCCATCACGCGCAGGTCGAAGTCATCGCCGCCCAGGAAGGTATCGCCGCTCGTGGCCCGCACCTGGAAAACGCCATCGCCCACATCCAGGATGGAGATATCAAACGTGCCGCCGCCCAGATCATAGACTGCGATCACTTCATTCTTCTTTTTGTCGAGCCCATAGGCCAGTGAGGAGGCCGTTGGCTCGTTGATGATGCGCAGCACTTCGAGTCCGGCGATCTTGCCGGCGTCCTTGGTCGCGTTGCGCTGGGCATCATTGAAATATGCCGGCACTGTGATGACCGCCTGCGTGATCGTCTCGCCGAGATAAGCTTCGGCATCCCGCTTGATCTTGGCCAGGATCATCGCCGAAACTTCGGGCGGTGAATAATCCTTTTCATCGAGTTGCACGCGCATATCACCGTTTGGCGCTTCGTTGACCGCGTACGGCACACGCTGTTTGGTGCGTTGTACCTCCGGGTCATCAAACTTGCGCCCCATAAAACGCTTGATCGAAAAGACCGTGTTGGTCGGGTTGGTGATGGCCTGATTGCGGGCCACGCGTCCGACCAGACGCTCGTGATTTTTGTTCACCGCCACCACGGACGGAACAAGACGTTCGCCTTCGGCCGAGGGAATCACAACCGGTTCGCCGCCCTGCATGACCGCCGCGACGGAATTGGTCGTGCCCAGATCGATCCCAATGATTTTTGCCATATAAGTTCTCCAGTGTCAGGTTTTAGGTGTCAGGTGCGTCACACGCCAAGTAACCTGACACCTGGCACGTGACACCTGATACAGTTTAGCGCGCCACCCTTACCAGGGCAGGCCGGATCACACGCTCACCGAGCATGTAACCATTTTGCACAACGCCGATCACGTATCCGCTTTGCGCGCCGTCGGCAGGTTCATGCGAGATCGCTTCATGAAAGTTCGGGTCGAATTCCGTGCCCACCGCTTCCATCTTCTTGATCCCTTCGCTTTCCAGGATGTTTTGGAATTTGCGCGCCACAAGCTCGATGCCACTGGCCCAGGGATCATCGGCGGAACGGTTCTGCAGGGCGCGTTCGAGATCGTCGAGCACCGGCAGCACTTTTTTGACGATATCGCCCTTCATCGCGGCATACATCATCTCATGATCGCGCTCGAGGCGCTTTCGATAGTTTTGGAATTCGGCCTGTGATCGCAGCCAGCTGTCCTTGTATTCGGAGGCTTTGGATTCGGCCTCGGCGAGCTGTTTCTTCAACGATTCGATCTCAGCCGATAAATGCTCCATATCCTCAGAGGTGGCCACAGCTTCGGCCTGGTTCTCTTCGTGTTCTTCCGCATGCTTATGTTTCTTTTTCTCGGTCATACCTTCACTCTCATCTATTTGTCATTGCGAGGAGGGTGTTCGCCTGCCCCGATGCTTTTTCGGGGTCCCGACGAAGCAATCTCTAGGCTCGCAATGACGAAAATTTAATTATTCACCAGAAATCGTATCGTTCACCATGTCACTCAACAATCCCGCAATGTATCTCACGGTGGGGATCGTCTTTGCATAGGACATTCTCATCGGTCCCAGCACCCCCAGCGCCCCGCTGGCCAGGCCCGGGACGCCGTAGCGTGCGATCACCATCGAGCACTGACGCAGTTCCTCCCAGCCGCCTTCGCCGCCGATCAGGACCTGCAGCCCGCCGACATTGCTGTTCGGCATGGTCCGCGCGATCAGGTCCTGCAGGGTGGAGCGCTCGCCGAACAGTTTCAAGGCCCGGCGGGCCTCATTCGATTCGGCAAACTCGGGCTCGGACAGGACATTGGTCAGGCCGTCGGTATAAATTTCACCGGAGACACTCTCCGAGGTGCGGCGCATCTCCTGCAGGACGAGGGTGAGGATGTCCTGGTCGAGGGCATCCGAACGGGCCGGCAGGGCCGCGATCGCGTCCACCGCCAGGCCCGCCAGCAGGCCGTTGAGACGCGCCGCGGTCTGGCTGAGACGCTCCTGCGAGACAGGTTCCGCCAGCGTCAGGATCTGCTGGCTGACCTCCCCTCCGACCAGCACCAGCACCATCAGGATCTGGCGTCCCTGCGTCGAGATCAACTCGATATGCTTGTATTTTGCCTTGTCGATATGCGGTGCCGTCACGACCGAGACGCCCTGGGATTGATGCGCGAGGATGGAAGCCGCCAGGGTCATCCACTGGTCAACGTCGGGACGGGATTGATAGAATTGATGGGCGATCGTCGCCTGGACAGAGTCCGGCAGCTGGGCCTGGTTCACCATCTGACTGACAAAATAACGATAACCCTCCTCGGTCGGGACACGTCCGGCAGAGGTATGCGGCTGGCGCAGATAGCCCATCTCTGTCAGCGCCGCCATCTCGTTGCGGATGGTCGCCGAGGAAAGATTGATGCGGTAATGCTCCGCCAACCGCTTCGAGCCGACGGGCTGAGCGGATTCAATGTAGTCGCGTATGATCAGGATCAGAAGAGTCTTCTGGCGTTCGGTTAATTCAGGCATATTCATTCACACAGTTAGCACTCTCAATCCGAGAGTGCTATTGAACCGCAAATAATAATAACATGTGCAAAAGAAGGAAGTCAATAAGAGGAGTGTAAGAAAATGCCCATCATTCCTGTAAACGATGGGCATTCATGAGTTTCCTGTATTTTATGGAACCGGGATCGGTCTCCAGGCAGGATCGAAATCGATCTTGGGGTCATTGGTCAGGCGTGTGCGGCCGCTCCCCGTGACGCTCATAAAGTAAATATCCCTGTTACTGTTGCCATCCATGCTCTCGAAGACCAGCCACTGGCCATCCGGCGAAAAGGAGACATCCTCGATGGGCGTCGGGAAATCCAGACGCACGGGATCCTCACTCAGGTTTTCATAATTCGCCATCATCAGCCACGGCGGGAACGGTCCCTGCCGGCGCTGACTAAAGTAAATGAATCTTCCGTCCGGCGACCAGATAGGCAAAAAGTCCCACAGATCCTGTCCGCTGCGGGCAAGCTGAACGCCTCCCTGTCCCGTATCGGACATGGCCCAGACCTGGAAGGTGCCCACCCGCTTCACAGTGTATGCTATCTTCGTTCCATCCGGCGACCAGGCGGGCTGGCTGCTCTCAATCGAACCGGGTGTATTGGTCAGCAGGGTCACAGCCAGAGAATTGACATCCAGCGTATAGATCTGCCATAAGCCGTCCCGCATGGATGTAAAGGCGATCCGATTCCCGTCCGGTGACCAGGCCGGGTCAAAGTCCGAACCTTCGGTTTCCGTCAACGTCCGAAGATCGCTTCCATCTGCGTTGATGGCATACAGGTGTGACTCGTTATAAAGCGTTTCATAGAACTCGACTCGCCCGGGACAGGGTGAGATAAAAGCCAGCTGTGAACCGTCCGGTGACCAGGAGGGCTGGCAGGCGCCGGTCTCGATCTCTGTGAGCGGAGTCAGGCCCGTGCCGTCCATGTTAACCAGATAGAGCTGCGGGATTCCAGACCGCGTCGATGCAAACGCAATCTGCCCGGACCCACCCAGAGAAGTAGCGACAGCGACCGGCACATCATTTGGCATCGACGTGGCAGTCGGCTCGAGCGTCGGCTGAAGAGTTTCCGTGGGGACAAGCGTGGCAGTCGCGGTCGGTGGAACACTGGTTGACGTGACGGTGGGCGCGGAAGTCTTTGTTGGGGCCGGAATTGGTGTATTGGTCGCGGCGACAAACGGGAACTTTATTTCGGCCAGAGGGCCCAATATACTGGCCACTTCTGCCGGCACATACTGCGGGCGGAAACGCACCAGTCCCACGATTCCCGCGGCAAGCAAAAGCAGTATCCAGAAAAAGGCGGCCAGGACGCGGCGTCCCTTGCGCTTTTTGCGTCGCGGCTTGAAGACCGGCAGTTCCGCCTCAGCCGAAACGCCCTTCCCATTCTCGAGCTTTTGATCGCCGGGCGGCCTGGATTCGCGCTCGATGGCACTTTCCTGTGATTCGTGCGTTGTGTCCAGGGGTGGAGGATCGACCACATACTCGCCAGGCAGCATCTGGGTCTTTGTCTTTGATCCGAGCAGTGCCTTTTTGAATTCCTCAGCATTCTGGAAACGGTCGACGGGATCGATGCCCATCGCTTTTTCAATTGCCGCAGCCAGGCGCTTTGAAATCTTGTTATTGCGTTTACGCAGCGGCGTCAGCTGCGTGTTATCCATGGCACGCGCCAGTCCATCCTCAGGGATGATGCCGCTCAATGCAGCATAGATCGTCGCGCCCAGCGAATAAATATCCGTGCGCGGATCGGTGCGGGCGGTGCCGTATTGTTCCGGCGGTGAGTAGCCGGGCGTCATGGCGCGTGCGCCGGTCGTCGTCGCCTGGCTGCCGTGCAGCACTTTGGCAAGTCCGAAATCCACCAGGAAGATATGCCCATCCGACGTGATCTTGACATTGCCGGGTTTCAGATCGCGGTGCAAAATGGGAGGCTTGCGGGTATGCAGGTATGCCAACGCATCGCACATGGCCGCGCCGAGCAGAATCGCCTCGTCTTCGGTGATATTGCCCATGCGTTCCATACGCTGACGCAAATCTTCCCCCTCGATGTAATCCATCACGAGGTACTGCCCCTGGTCGCCGATCACAAAGTGGTCGGTCACGCGCGGCAGATTCGGGTGGCGCAGGTTCGCCAGGATCACCGCTTCGAGGCGGAACTGGCGGGCATACTCCTCAGTGGTGAACAGGTTTTCCTTAACCGCCACATCAACGCCGAGGTTTTCATCGACCGCGCGATAAACGGACCCCATGCCTCCCTGACCAAGGATTTCGACGATCCGATATCGCTTATGTAGTAATGCTCCACGTTCGAGGGTCATGTATGTCTAAATTCTCCCGAGGATTTTGCCGTAGACTTGGCATTATAACAGAGGGCCGACCTGTATTTTTGGTTGTTCTGCCAAATTGAAACGAAAAAACAACCAAGGTGCGCCCCCCATCACCCAGAAGCCAACCAGCGAGTAACGGATGTAACGCAGGATCAACGGAATGAGCTCTTCGCCGCGCGGGAAGACCTCACCCAGCCCGAACCACAGGATCATGATCCCGATCAGGCCGATCACATACCGCAGGGCCCGCTTCTCCACCGGACCCGCGGCCTGGTACCCGCCCCGGGAGGCGATCCAGGCTGCTCCGGCCGCCAGCCCGAAGAGCGAACCGGCTCCGGTCACGACACTCTCGACCGAATCAGGATCGGGCAGGGGCCCCGAACGCAGCGCATTTTCCTGCCACTCCACCGGGAAGACATAGCCTCCCAGGCGCGCGCTGGTCAGGAAGCCAAGCGCCATCAGCAACAGTGAAATGAAAAAAGCAACCATGACCTGCTGGGCAAGGGTCTTCCCGCGCAACCATGCAGCCACCGGATCCCAGCATCGCATGAACACAAATAGAATAGCATATCCCACCAGCCATCCGATCAGAACATCGTGCAGGAAGTGCACACCGAGATAAAGCCGCGAGAAGCCGATGAGAAGTGTAAGGATAACGGCCGCGGTCCAGGCCCAGCGCTTATTGACTCCGGCCGCCATGGCCCCCCACAGGGACGCGGCGTCCTGGGCGTGACCGGAGGGGGCTCCAAACGAACTCTCCGCCGAGAAAGGCTGAACATCTGAACTGACCCAATACGGTCTGGGACCTGCAAAAAGCATCTTAAGGATGGGCTTGAGATTGTTGCTGGCAGCCAGGATCAGAGCCATGCGCAATCCGAGGCCGGCATCGATACTCCAATAGATCACCGGGAGGACCAGGAAGAAGAAGTTCTCCATGCCGAGGAAGGTAAGGAACCTCATCGGCACTTCGAGCCAGCCGCCCAGCGACTGAATGGCAACGATCCAGTCAATGCCGTTTTGAATGAGCCAATCCATGCCATTCTCCTTTGGAACTAGAATATAAAACCAATTGTCCAATTGTCTAATGAATTACTAAACTTACTAACAAATCTGTAGAGTAGAATCCTATTTTGGTCCCGTTACCCATATTCGCTGAGCCTGCCGCACCCTGGCTGGCTCAGAACACTGTTTTCAGGTATGTTTAAAAGTCGTCGAAAAAACCCCTCTCCAGTATTTGACGACACACTCTCTTAATTGTACACTCATCAAATGGAAAAGTTACACTCACAACCATCCCGTTGGTGGGACTGGGCCGCCGTTGGTCTGCATTTTGTTCTGTTGCAGACAGTGGCTTCACGTCTGGTCGCCACTACATGGACGCCCTTCCTTTATCTTGTTCAGACATTCACCTACATCGGATTCGTGGTCGGCACCGCGTTTGGATACAGCCGCTTCAAGCGAGGTACGGTACGCTGGCTGACGTTCCTTTATATGCTGATCATGCTGCCCCTGCAATGGACACTGGTCATCGACCAGAATGCCTCCCTGGAGGAACAACTTGCCAGTGTCGCCGGACGTTTATTCTTTGCGACCTCCGATTTTCTGGCGCGCCGCCCCGTGGAAGA
>JBAVVF010000426.1:0-5384 GCA_049697155.1 Anaerolineales bacterium | reverse complement strand
GGCCGAGTTGGTCGCGGCCATCGATGATGAAGCCGATCATTTGAACATGCTCGTGGGAAATCTACTGGATATGTCGCGCATCGAATCGGGTGCGCTCAAGCCAAAACGCGAATGGAATATTTTGTCTGAGATCGTCGGCAGCGTGCTGACGCGCATGAAATATCTAACTGAGAATCATCAGATCCAGGTGGATGTGCCGGAAAGTCTGCCCCTCGTGCCCATGGACTACGTGCAGATGGAACAGGTCTTTACGAATTTGGTGAGCAATGGATTAAAGTATGCACCTGCAAACACGCTGGTTTGTATTCGCGCCCGGGTGGAAGATGAATTGATCCGTGTCCAGGTAAGCAACCAGGGACCGCAAGTGCCGCCCGAGCATTTGGAGCGCATCTTCGACAAGTTCTATCGTATCACTGCCGCAGACCGGGTGACCGGCACCGGTCTTGGACTTTCGATTTGCCGGGGAATTATTGAGGCGCACGGCGGGCGCATCTGGGCCGAAAACGTCTCTGACGGGCTGGCCTTCAACTTCACCTTACCGCTTATTTGGGAGGGGGCCCGGCCACCTCAGTTCCCAATGGATACGGAGACTGAATGAGCAACGCGCCGCACATCCTTGTCATTGACGATGAGCCGCAAATCCTGCGCGCCATACGGACCATTCTCACGGAGAAACAGTTCCGGGTCTCGACTGCCAGCCGGGGCGAGGAGGGACTTACCCTGGCCGCGGCGACCAAGCCCGACCTGATCATCCTTGATCTGGGTCTGCCTGATATGGATGGCGTGGAAGTCTGCACGCGCCTGCGGGAATGGACGCAGACCCCGATCATCATCCTTTCGGTGCGTGATAGTGAACGGGACAAAGTGGCCGCGCTCGATCGCGGTGCCGACGATTACCTCACCAAGCCGTTCGGCATCGAAGAGCTGCTGGCACGTGTACGTGTGTCTTTGCGCCATTCCGCCCATGCACAAAGCCCGGAAAGCAAGATGGTTAAAGCCGGGACTCTCACGATCGATCTGGCGTGGCACATCGTGAAGCGCGGGGAGGAAGAGGTCAAACTCACAGCCACGGAATATAAACTTCTGGCATATCTTGCTGCCAATCACGGACGCGTGCTCACCCATCAAAGCATCCTGACACATGTCTGGGACCCTGCCGATGCCGATCACACGGAATACCTACGCGTCTACATGCGCCAACTTCGCAAGAAACTCGAAGCCGATCCCGAGCGACCGCAATACATCCTGACTGAACCTGGAATTGGATACCGGTTCATTGCAGATGAATAGACTTTATACCTGCTCACGCCGCCGAGGACGGCGCTGAGAGCAATAGCTTATATTTAGGATGTTTTTTGTCACCAAATTTCCCGTGACGTTTATCCTGATCTGCCCCGGAAACGGGGCATTTTTATTTGTCCTTTATGCGGTTGGCTGATTCCTTTATCAGTATTTTATGCCGGGTTGGTAGGATGGTATCAGTGAGATAATATGATCAAACCCAGCCTCAGACCAGCCGCTTTGACATACAACACCAATTCAGATATGGATTTGGGGTGCCCCAGCCGTTTGCTCGTCCTTGTTCCCACAGATATAGATTACAGCGCCGCGACAGGGCGAATTTGGAAACTTGCAAAGGCTACCGGGATGCATGTCCAGCTTCTCGGTTTGTGTAAGGATGCAGCCGAAGAGCCAGGCCTGCGTCGAGGGTTGTTTATCCTAGCATCCCTGCTGCAGGATGACGGAGTAATTGCAGAAGTAAAGGTGGACATCGGAACAAACTGGATCAATGTCGTAAAGACCCACTATGAGGCAGGCGATGTGATTGTTTGCTTCGCAGAGCAGCGGACAGGGCTTTTGCGCAGACCGTTGAGACAGGTGTTGGAATCCAATTTCAAAGCTACCGTGTATATCCTTTCAAGTTTTACTCCGCAAAAACCTAAATCAAATCTGCTTTCCCAGGTTAGTGCATGGCTGGGTTTCATAGGGATCATCGCTGGTTACGGCATATTCCAAACAAACGTCGTCGGATTGCCGGAAGGTCCGTTTCAAAATTGTTTGCTCCTACTTTCGATCATCCCCGAATTCTGGCTGATCTGGGTCTGGGGTGGCTGGTTCGGATGACACACTGAAAACACATTAAGCCTGCACATATGATCAAACATGTAGACAATTCGCCGACCTCGGTTATTGAACGAGTCTCAGAGTACAGACCCCCCCGAACCCTGCGTTCCTGGCTTATCGGTCACCCCTTATCCACTGCAGATGCACCCCATCAGACTATCGGGAAAGCCATTGGTCTGGCAGTTTTCGCGTCGGATGCGCTTTCTTCCACCGCCTATGCCACACAGGAGATCCTGGTCATTCTTGCTGCGGCCGGCACAATGGCCTTCGGCATTGTATTTCCAATCTCCATTGCCATCGTGCTTCTGTTGGCAATCGTTACGATTTCCTATGAACAGACCATCCATGCCTATCCGGATGGCGGGGGCGCCTATATTGTGGCGCGTGATAATCTCGGCGAGTTTCCGGCTCTGATTGCCGGAGCAGCCCTGCTGACAGATTACGTCCTCACAGTTTCGGTTTCGATTGCATCCGGGGTTGCACAGATTACTTCGGCATTCCCGATTTTATATGATTATCGTGTTGTGCTCTCCGTTGGCTTCATCCTGTTCGTCATGCTGATGAATTTACGCGGCGTAAAAGAATCGGGGACTGCTTTTGCCATCCCCACCTATTTCTTCGTCGTATTGATGTTCACGGCTGTTGGAACCGGTCTTTTCCGCTTGTTTGTCAGCAACACACTTGGAACTGTAATCGACCCGCCGGAATTGGAGATGCTGCACGGTATCTCGCAAATTACACCCTTCCTGATATTGCATGCATTTGCAAGCGGCACCACAGCACTGACAGGTGTTGAAGCCATCTCAAACGGCATTACTGCCTTCAAGGAACCCCGCAGCAGGAATGCAGGTATTACCCTGATCTGGATGTCGCTTATTCTTGGTTCACTTTTTCTTGGTATTTCCTATCTCGCGAAGGAAATTGGCGTGACTCCCTCGGAAAGTGAAACGGTGATCTCACAACTGGCGCGCACGATTTTTGCCGGGCGTGGGGTGCCTTATCTCATGTTGCTCGGTGCCACGACCGTTATCCTCATTATGGCCGCCAATACGGCCTTTGCGGATTTTCCACGCTTGGGCGCGCTCGTGGCAAAAGACGGTTTCCTGCCCCGTCAGCTTACCTATCGCGGCAGCCGCCTGGTCTTTTCAGGCGGCATTGTGGTGCTCGCCACCATCGCCTCCATCATACTTATCATTTTCAAGGCCAGTGTTACGCGTCTTATCCCCTTGTATGCCATCGGGGTATTTCTTTCCTTTACGCTTTCACAGGGTGGCATGGCACGTCGCTGGTACAAAATCGGCAAGCTGAAAACCGGTGAGGAAAAATCAGAACGCGGTTCGACACTGCATTTTGTAAAAGGTTGGCCGACTAAAATGTTAATCAATGGATTTGGGGCAGTGTGTACCGCGGTAGTGATGATGGTCTTTGCTGTAACCAAATTTCATGACGGCGCTTATGTTGTTTTGATTCTGATTCCCGTTTTAGTTGGGATTTTCTGGGGGATTCATCGTCACTACAAGGGGCTTGCCAAGAAACTTTCCCTTGATAATTTTGCTGTCATGCCCCCGCAGACCACTCGTCATCGTGTCATCATGCCCATCAGCGGCGTACATCAGGGCACGCTGGCCGGGCTGCGTTATGCACGCATGTTGTCAAATGACGTGACGGCGGTCTATGTCATGATCGAACCGGCTGAGTCTGAAAAGATGCGTCAAAAGTGGGAAACGTGGGGGCAGGGCGTACGCCTGGTGATGTTGGATTCACCCTACCGCCTCCTGCTTGAACCTTTATTGGAATATATCGCTGGCATTACGCGCCAGCGTCAGCCCGGTGAAACCATCACCATTGTTGTGCCTGAATTTGTTTCCAATAGCCGCCTAACTTCCGTATTGCATACCAACACCGCCGATCTTCTCCGCAGCCAGCTTAAACGTCAGCCTGGAATTGTTATCGTCGATGTGCCTTATCATGTACACGAAGAAGCTCGCGATCATTAAGAGCTTACGACAGGCAACCTAATTTTCGTCACCGCTTTGCCAGTGACATTTTTCCTGATCCGCCCCGGAAACGGGGCGTTTTTATTTGTCCTTTATGCGTTTGGATAGTTTCTTTGTCACCGTTTTATGCCGGCTGATTATGATGCAAATACATGTGAGGTGACATGAACAAACCTGGCTCTCCACTTCAGACCGCAACCTTTGTGATGGATCGCTCTTCGCACTCGGATCACGATCCTGCCCGCCGCTTGATTGTCCTGTTCCCTGCGAACACAGACTACAGGTTCGCTACTACGCGGCGCATCCTGGATCTGGCAATGGACTCCGGTGCGGGTGTGCTATTCCTCGGCCTATGTAAAGATCCGGCATATGCACTCAGCCTGCGCCGGGAGTTGGTTATCGTGTCCGCTTTATTCCAGGATGCCGGGATCTGCGTAGAAGCAAAAGTGGAAGTTGGACCGGATTGGATGGACATCGTAAAGTCCAATTGTCACGCCGGGGATACGATCGTTTGTTTTGCAGAACAAGGTGTCGGGCCGCTGCAACGACCCTTGCACCAGATCTTGGAATCAGATCCGGGAGCGCCTGTTTACATCCTTTCGGATGTTCATCACCAAAGTCATGCACGGTCAAACCGGCTTTCCGAGATCATTGCCTGGACGGGTTCCATTGCCATTATTGCAGGCAGCTTTCTGCTTCAAATTCAAATCAGACCGATGCCAGGAGATTGGGCACAAACGATCCTGCTCATCCTTTCAGTCATCGCCGAACTCTGGCTGCTCTGGGTTTGGAATGCCCAGTTCAGATAACACACCGAAAAACAAATTAAGCCTGCACATATGATCAATCACCTGGACAATTCATCGACATCGGTCATCGAACGGGATTCAGATTACAAACCACCCCGGACTTTGCGTTCCTGGTTTATCGGTCGTCCGCTATCCACTGCAGATGCGCCTCATCAAACCATAGGAAAGGCGATCGGCCTTGCTGTTTTCGCGTCAGACGCGCTTTCTTCCACTGCGTATGCCACACAGGAAATTTTGGGGGTAGTTGCTGCCGCAGGAACGATTGCCTATGGGTATCTATTCCCCATCTCCATGGCTATTATTACTTTACTGGCGATTGTCACTGTCTCTTATGAGCAGACGATCCATGCCTACCCGGGCGGAGGCGGCGCTTATATTGTGGCACGCGATAATCTGGGTGAATTGCCGGCTCAGACCGCCGGGGCAGCGCTTCTCACAGATTACATCTTAACTG
>JBAVVF010000425.1:0-6350 GCA_049697155.1 Anaerolineales bacterium | reverse complement strand
TGAAATCCGTGTACAAGCGAAGCAGTCCTGTGGATAAAAAAGACGGCAATAACGACTTAAGAAACACTCTCTAAGCGTTCCTTCGCGTACTTCGCGGTGAAAAGGAGTATTAATGCCCGGAAAATATTTCGACGAACTCGAAGTTGGGATGAAGTTCAAACACGCTTTAGGCCGCACCGTCACCGAGATGGACAACGTCCTCTTCTCTGCGCTGACGATGAATACCCAGCCGCTGCACCTCAACGAGGACTTTGCCTCAAAGACAGAGTTTGGGCAGCGTTTGGTCAACGGCGTGTTTACGCTCGGCCTGGTCGTCGGCCTGACCGTCGCCGAGCTGACCGAAGGTACAATTGTGGCCAATCTGGGCTACGACAAGGTTGTGCATCCCCACCCGGTCTTTCATGGGGACACCATCTACGCCGAGAGCGAGATCGTCGAGAAGCGCGAGTCGAAGTCCAGGCCGGATGCCGGCATCGTGCGGATCAAATGCACGGGCCGCAAGCCGGACGGTACAATTGTGGTGGAGTTCGAAAGGACAGCGATGTTTTTACGAAAGGCGAAAAATTAACCGCGAAGACCGCAAAGATTTCTCCGTGATTTAGGAATTCCTTCGCGGTGAAACAAGGAGGAGCATGCATTCACGACGCGCGTTACTTTACATGCCCGGCGATGACCGGCGCAAGATCGAAAAAGCGGCCAGCCTCGGCGTGGACTGCATCTGCATGGATATGGAAGACGGCGTGGCCATCACGCGTAAAGCCGAGGCCCGGGCGGTCATTGCGCAGGCCATGAAGGATCTGGACTTTGGTGCATCCGAGCGCTGCATCCGCATCAACAGCTTCGGGTCGGGCTTCGAAAAGTTCGACCTGGCCGCGGCCGTCGCGGCCAACCCGGATGCGATCGTCGTGCCCAAAATCGAGACTGCCGAACAGGTCCGGTCGATCAGCGAATACATCGAAACATACGAGCTTTCCAGCGGGATGAATGCCGGCACCATCCGCATGCTGGTCGGTGTGGAGACAGCTAAGGGAATCATGAACCTGCGGGAGATCGCCCAGTCCGACAAGCGTCTCGATGCGCTCATCTTTGGGGCCGAGGACTTTGCCGCCTCGGTCGGTGCGACGCGCACGCAGGAAGCCAGCGAGGTCCTGTACGCCCGCCTGGCCGTCGTCACAGCCTGCGCGGCCAACGAGCTGCAGGCCATCGACATGGTCTACATCGACTTCCACGACATCGAGGGGCTGCGCATCGAGGCGCAGCAGGGAACCGGATTCGGCTTCAGCGGGAAACAGATCATCCACCCGAACCAGGTCGGGCCGGTGCAGGAAGCATTTACTCCCTCCGCCGAAGCGATCGAATACGCCCAGCGGGTCGTTCAAACGTTCGCCGCCAGTCAAAAGGAAGGGCGCGGCGCATTCGCCCTGGACGGCAAAATGATCGACATGCCGCTCCTGAAAAACGCGCAAAAGGTTTTGGATCGGGCAAAGGCGGCAGGAAAGATATAGTTTTTTGCAAGGAAATTGAACACTTTAAAAGAGGGGGAAGGCTGCATAATTGGGGTAATCCTTTTTGGAAGGGCAGTTATGCATCCATTGGTCCAATCCGCACTCGACGCCGCAAACCGCGGCGAAAAAGACAACGCCATGGGGTTTCTAAAGCGGGTACTCGCCAGCGATCCCAACAACGTGGATGCCTGGTTGATGGTCGCGGCCATCGTTGACCAGCCCGAGCGCAAACGGCAATGCCTGACCCGCGTCCTGGCGCTCGATCCCGCGAACCAGATCGCCCGCGACGAACTGCTCGAGATGGACCGCACCGGGCCGGGCGGCGCGCCGCTCTTCGATCACGAACCGGTCGCCGATGTTTCAGAGCCGGCCGTCCGGCCTCCGGGCAAGCTGGCGGCCTTTCAACCCGTCCCGGTTTCACGCCCCGAGGATCTCGCGTTCTCCGCTCCGGAGGACTCGGAAGAGTCGGCGTCTTTTGAACCTGTTCCCCTTCCCGTAGAGTCCAGACCGGTTCCCCCGCAGCCTCAACCGGAAACTGCACCCGAACCTGCGCCGCAAAATCGTTCCGAAAAGAAACTCGTTTTCCAGTTCCCGCCCGTCTATCGCCTCCTGATGTACTTCTTCCTGATCATTTTTGGCTGCGGAGGCCTGCTGGTCGCGACCCAGGCGCTCCTCGCGGGTTTGTTTTTCATAGTCATCGCCGTTTTTGTCGGATTGATAGCGATTGTTTTCTCTCCAAAGGTGGAGATTACCGAGACGGCCATCCGCGCCTCCAGCCTGCTGGGCAGATCCGAGGCCAGGTGGGACGATATCCAAAGTATGAAATCCGGATGGATGAATCAGACAGTGGAGCTGCTCAAAGGCAGCGGTGAGGTCGTCAAAGTCTCCACGCAGGTCAGCGGATACCCGCGTATCCTTCAGATTATGCGGAGGAAACGACCCGACTTGTTCGACACAGCTTCCGAGTACAATACGGGAGATCCACGGACGCTGTAAACATCATTCCTGTTTACAAGAAAGAATTATCCATTGGGAGGGTTTTTCACCGGCAGGAAAATCATCTGCGGGTTTCTGACCAATTGATGGAATGTGTACCGCAGCAGCCAGCTATAATTGACAAAACAGTCGTGTCACTCTGAGCCAGGGTTTGACAACTGGCCCGGAGTGATTTTTGTAAATTTCGGTCAGTGAGGAAATTGATTTGCTCTCCATTATTTATGGCATCCTGTCCGCCGGGTCCTGGGGCGCGGCGGATTTTATCGGCGGGCTGGCCAGCAAACGCACCAGCCCGTACCGCGTCCTCTTTCTGTCCGAGCTGGCCGGGCTGATCCCTTTCGCGGCACTGGCCCTTTTGACGCGCGAACCGGTCCCGCCCGCAGCCGACCTGCTTCTGGGCGCGGGCTCCAGCATTCTGGGGCTGACCGGACTCATCCTTCTCTATCGCGCTCTGGCAGGCGGACAAATGTCCATCGCCGCGCCGGTCTCGGCGCTGTTTGCGGCCCTGATCCCCGTGATTTTTGGATTTGTTACCCTGGGTGCTCCCCGCCCGGTCACACTGCTCGGATTCGTGCTGGCCTTCCTGGCGGTCTGGTTCGTTTCACAGACGGACATGGGCAACTGGCGGCTGAGCCTCGCGGACCTGCGCCTGCCCCTGCTCTCCGGCCTGTTCTTCGGCCTGTACTTTATCATCATCCATAAAGCCACACTGCACGCCTTGTTCTGGCCACTGGTTGCGGCACGCCTGGCCGGACTCGTCGCACTGGGACTGTACGCGCTCGCCACACGCCAGCCTGCCATGCCGCCGCGCGAAGTCTGGGGATTAAGTATTGTCAATGGTGTCATCGACCTCGGCGGGAACGCGTTTTACGTCCTGTCCGCGCAGCTCGGACGGATCGACGTCGCGGCGGTGCTGGGCGCGCTTTATCCTGCCTCGACCGTGGTGCTGGCCTGGATTTTCCTGAAAGAAAGACTCACCTGGCTGCAGACGTTTGGGGTTGTGCTGGCTTTTGCGGCGATTATTCTTTTCACTCTCTAGCCCTCAATTTAGATTGGCATTTACTTCCTGTTTTGGATCCTGGTGTTGGCCAGGTTGCAGTACTCCTCGATTACTTCATACCCCACAAAATGTCACCCGAAATATAATAGAGGTGAATCTAAAGCTGGAATGCACCTTTCTGACGATTGCATTACACGTTTACAAGGCACAATCTTTGCCGCGAATTACACGGATTTTTAAATAATTCGCGTAATTCGCGGCTGGAAGCAGCAGGCTCAAAATTCAGTACATCCAGTACTTGACCCTTTCCTTTTTCTCCTCTACTTACCGGGTTGGACTGGTTTTCCAGATCGCCTGGGAGAAACTCCTCCGTACTGGAGGAGTTCTTTCATCCGGTCCATCGATTCCACCGCGAGCGTGCCTTCACCCTGGGTCGAGCACCCGACTGCGACGACATTCGATCTCGCATCCTGATCCCGCTTCAACAGCATCTCCGCCGCGGATCTTCATGCCGGAGGTGCCGAATCGACCGCGAGAACGACAGGCTCTACCATAGGGTACCTGAATTAGATTTCGACAACGACAGCCGGATATTCTTCCACGAGTGTAAAGCCTGCTTTGCGCGCCGTAGCCACAGAGGCGACATTGCGGGTCCAGCAATCCCAGCCTACGCGCCTATAACCGCGCCGGTGCGCCTCTGCCAGGAAGAACCAGGTGCTAAGGGTGGCAATCCCCTGACGTTGATGTTTCTCGGCTGTAGCGATCCCAATTTCACAGCGTTCCCCAACGTTATACTCAGACATGCACCAGCCGGCGACTTCGTTTGAATGAACAGGACATAGACCAAAACTACGCGCCAGGAATTCTTCCACAGAGGCTCGTTCCGAACACATCTCCTCTCGCACTGCATCCAATCCGGCCGCGTCACTGGACATGAATTCCGATGTGATCGACTGCATTGAAAAGCCATCGGGTAACAGCAGGTCAGGTTTGGGTGTGAAATCAGTCATTTCGTAATACTGGCGTGTGCCGTGATAGAGCGGACAGCCACTGAACATTTGCTGCAATCCCGTATTCCAGGCTTCCCCGGAGGCATATATCAGGTAGGCATCATTCCCGCGTGCCCGCTGAGCAGGAATCAACTCGTCCAGGAAGGTCCGCGCCATCCCAGCCAGGAAATCGGTTGGCGGTGCGTCGCCAACACATAGCACACGGCTATTGCAGACAATGACACCGGCTCGCGGCGCGGCAGGGTCATCGACAAATAAGCGCGCCGTTGCGCAGCCTTCGAACAGCGCAGTCACCAGCGCATGAGAGCGTTCCAATTCAGCGAACAATGGACGTGCCAGTTGATTAGCGGCTGAGAAACATTCAGGCATGTAGCGGTACTCCTTCATGGCTGCCAAAACTTGAACAGTTTTGCAAAGACGAGTTGTTCCACGATCACTGCGAGCCCAACGCCGATGACATACATAAGGATATCCAGCGGGTCAAAGGCGCCAATGTAACGATCTGCGAAAAAACGACTCCCTGAAATCCAGGGATACAAAGCCTGACCGAACTCTATCAGCGCAGGGATGGCGAATGCCAGCAGCGCCTGCAATTGCCAGGTTTTCAGCCATCGTTCGCCAAGACAGAGAAAGAAGTAAAACGCAAACGGCAGGATCAGGTCATTGGCATAGCTCATCCACAACTCCCAGCCGGGGCTGAACGGCTCGAAGAAGGTGGCAGGAGAGAACTGCCCTGAAAACCAAAAAAGTCCCAGGGAAATCGCCAGCAGGATAGCAGCTTTCGCTAACTGTGCACCGAATATTTTCACAGGTTGATGAACATGAAAACCGCCAGGACCACCCAGCGATAAGGGTAAAGTTTGTAATGGGTTGCCATGTCGCTCCTCTGTACCAGGCAGACAGTCCGATTGAACTTGTCGGGAGATAAATGCTGAGATGAACAGCCCCGCCTGGAAAATCTACACCCGATGCTCCCGCCGGTAGACCAGCGGAGAGCAGCCGACCTCCTGTCGAAAAACGCGGCTGAAGTAGTTGTTGTCGGCAAAGCCGACCGCCAGGGCCACCGCCGTGATACTCTGGTCGGTCGTCGTCAGGATCATCTTGGCCCGGTTCACTCGATAACGATTTAGATAAACCACGGGGGTGATGCCCGTCTCCTGGCGGAAGCAGCGCGCCAGGTGACCTTCGCTGGCATTGACGTAGCGGGCCAGTCCCTCACGCGTGATCTGCTCCGTGAAATGCTCGTGGATGTACGCCATCGCCTTGCGCACCAGGCGCTGTGACTCGGTGCCCAGCTTCTTGTTGCGCGCCAGGGCAATCTCCACGTGCGACAGCATTTCCTTCGCATCATACAAACCCTTGCTCATGACGGTCGCCACGCCGTGACTGAGGCGGGTCATATCGTCTTCGGTGAGAGTCTTCGAAGTCAGGACGACCACCGCGGTATGCCGTGCCGATTCCCACTCCCGCATCTGGGCCAGCACGCCAAAGCCGTCGATCTCGGGCATCATCAGATCGAGCAGGACGAGATCCACGTGCGTGCTGCGCAGCATGTCCAATGCTTCGCGCCCATCGTGGGCTTTGAGCACGTGATAATTTGCGGATTGACTCTGGATCATATCGGCGTACATTTCCAGGAAGCCCGGTTCGTCGTCGGCAATCAGGATGGTCTTGGTCTGGCCCTGGGCCGTGGCAGCACTCCAGCCCTGCCTCGAGATGATCTTGAGCAGCTCACTCGAGCCGACCGGTTTCGACATGTAATCGAGCGCCAGCATGGTGCCGGTTTCATCCTTGGGCTTGAGGGAGTAGAACAGGACCGGGATGTCCTCGGTGCTGGGG
>JBAVVF010000424.1:0-13074 GCA_049697155.1 Anaerolineales bacterium | reverse complement strand
ACGCCCACGGCCGCATCGTCGTCACCGGTAAATACAGCATCGAACGCGACCTGCCTGCCATTGCTCAGGAATTCATCCAGAACTTTGTAGGCGGTGTCGCGTTCGAAGTCTCCATTCAAAACCAGATTCTCGTCGAACGGGATCCCATTGGCTGCCAGCGCAGATTTATAGCCAGCCTCACGCCGGATCGAATCCTCCTGGCGGACGGGACCGCGCATGAATAAAATGCGGCGTTTGCCGTGTACCTGTATGAGGTGTTCCACCAGGTTGTGTGAGACCTCTATATTTTCAACTGTGACACTGGGAATAAGCAGGGAGGCGGGGGAGGTGTGGTACAGCAGGACCATGGGGAAGCCGCTGGCATGCAAATTCGCGAGGTCTTCATCCATCAGACCATCCGAAAAAACCAGCAGCCCATCTGTATTATGCGGCCCTATGGGTGGAGGCAG
The DNA here is from genome assembly GCA_049697155.1 of Anaerolineales bacterium. Taxonomy (GTDB): domain Bacteria; phylum Chloroflexota; class Anaerolineae; order Anaerolineales; family Villigracilaceae; genus Defluviilinea. Next base: position 12,625 of record JBAVVF010000424.1, on the reverse strand, counting down.
GGTCCCGTCGCTATGGGCGTGATACGTGGCGACAATCAAGTTATACTCTTTTGTGCGAACAACCGCCTCAACGCCGTTCAAAAGCGGGACGAAGAAATCATTATGCAGGTTTTTGAGCAGCAGGCCAACGACACGGGTTTTGCGAGAGGCCAGGTTCCGGGCCGCAGCATGGGGCACGTACCTCAACTGCAGCATGACCTGATTCACACGTTCGGCAACCTCCGCCGAGACGGGTGCATTTCGGTTGATATACCGGCTGACCGTAGCTACAGAGACCCCTGCTTGTCTAGCCACGTCGCGGATCGTAACGGAAGAGGATCGCCGAGTCATATCTGTTATGTAACCGTTTACTGTAACCGTTTACATTATTTCATAATTTATCTCCCCAGTCAAGCAACGCTTTGCTTAAAAAATCTGCAAAGACTTTCCCTGCCATCGTGATGAATGACTACTGGATGATGTAAAGTGTTATGGATTGTCCGGGAAAGCTAATTTCGCCGGAAAGTGGCAATTTTCCGAGGTTTTCTGCCTTGTGGGAAGGGTCAAACAGCCACGTTTCAGCCTCCACCCTGGCCTGATCGCCGATTCGAAGGGCTTTTTCCTTCTCTTCCAGCGACAGATTGATCACCATGACGGTCAAGGCGCCGTCTGCGCGCCGGGCCGCGTAAATGGAGAGTTCGGGAGCATCGGAAGATGAATATACAAGTTCCTCTCCGAATTTCCTGTATAACTGGTAGGTGTAATACGCCGGAAACACATCATCCTGAGCGATCAGACCCAGCCCGCCGTAGCCGCCCTTTGCGGTAAGTGCCCATTCGTTGGCCATAAATACCCCGTTTTTGATCATCCGCCCCAGCACGTCGGCCATCCAGATGGCATTGTAATGAGAGTCAGGGGTGGCGTCGCCGCCCACGGACTTGTCGTAGGCGGAGTTGAACTCCGTGACGGCGATCGGCAGGTCGCGGCCCGTGTGCCGGTGGATCAGCTCGCGGGCGTGGATGATGATCCGGTCCCATTCCTGCGCGCTTTGACGCAGCTCCTCAATGGAAGGAGGTCCGGATACCCTCGAGCGCGGAAATGGGTAACGATGGAAGGAAACAACATCTACAAGATCCCCATTTGCCTTGAGAAACTCGACGAACCACTCCTCGTCTCTTGGACCAAAGTTCGTGGTCGCGCCGCCTGACGGGTCATGGCTGAACTGGTTGATCTCCGCGCCGACCAGCTCGATCGTGGGATCGACCGCTTTCATGGCCAGTGCAAACTCGCGCCACTCCTTATTGAAGCGTTCCACATCGTAACTCTCGCCTCTGTTCTTCATTTCCCCATCGAATAGCGTTGGTTCATTTCCAATGCTCCAATAGTGGACGTTGTACTTCTTCTCAATGTTAGTGTAGCGCACCATCTCCGCCGCCTGTTCCACCGTGCCATCCAGCAGGCGCACATTGAAGATGGCCGTCGCACCCACCTGGCCGGCGAAATCCATGAACTGGTCGATCTGCAGAGGTCTCACATCGTTATGATCCCCCCAGCTGCCTGCCGGAAAGCGCAAAATGGTGACTCCCGAATCGTAGGCCGCTGGGAGCATCTCGAACGATACGGCCAGCCACGGCCCATAGTTCGATCCATAGACCAGCGGACTGATCGGTCCAAGCGACGCGGCCGGGTCCACAAATAAGGTATCCGGAACGGGTGTTGGCATGAGGGTAGGGGTGGGCAGGATTTCCGGGGATGGGAACGTCGTTGGGTCGGGAGAGGCAGTTTCAGCTTGCGAAGGTGCCGTCGTCGGTGCGGGAGGCATTCCACATCCGGCAAGCAGGATTGAAATGAGAACGACAAGAGTTGAAGAGCGAAGCATGCAAGCCTCCTTAAATACAAAGCGCAGCCTTCCGGCCGCGCCCTGTGCAGGTTTATTTTGCGATCTCGGTTGCCCGGGTCTCGCGGATCACGGTCACCCGGATCTGACCGGGGTATTGCATGGTCTCTTCGATCTTCTTGGCAACGTCCCGGGCCAGCCGGGCCGAGGCCAGGTCGTCGATGGCCTCCGGCTTGACGATGATGCGCACTTCGCGTCCTGCCTGAATGGCGAAGGCCTGCTGCACGCCCTCGAACGACATGGACATTTCCTCGAGGGAACGGATGCGCTTGATGTAGGCTTCGAGGTCTTCGCGGCGGGCTCCGGGGCGCGCCCCCGAAATGGCATCCGCGGCTTCGGCGATGACCGCCTCCACCGTCAGCTGGTCCACTTCATGGTGGTGCGACTCGATGGCATTCACCACGGCCGTATTCACGCCATAACGCTTGCAGTATTCTGCGCCCAGCTTGGCGTGTGTGCCTTCCTGGTTGTGATCCATGGCTTTGCCGATGTCGTGCAGGAAGCCGCCCTGTTTGGCGATTTCCACGTTCGCGCCGATCTCGGCGGCCAGGATCCCCGCCAGTTTGGAAACTTCCACGGCATGGGCCAGCTGGTTCTGCCCGTAGGAGGTCCTGAACTTCAGGCGGCCCATCATGCGCAGAACCTCCGGGTGCAGACCCGTGATGCTGGCATCGTAGGCGGCCTGCTCGCCGGACTCGTTGATGATCTTTTCGACGGCCCGCGTTTCCTCTTCGACGATCTTTTCGATGTGGGCGGGGTGGATGCGTCCGTCAAGGATGAGACGGCCCAGCGAGCGGCGGCCGATCTCACGCCGGACCGAGTCGAAGCAGGAGACGGTCACGGAGTCGGGCGTATCGTCCACGATCACGTCCACGCCGGCGGCCTGCTCGAAGGCCTTGATGTTGCGGCCGTTGCGGCCGACGATGCGACCCTTCATCTCTTCGTTGGGCAGGGTCACGACTGCCCGCGTCACTTCGGCGACGTGCTCGGAGGCCACGCGCTGGATGGCGTCCGCGATCAGCTTGCGGGCCCGCTTTTCGCCCTGTTCGCGCGCTTCCGCTTCGATCTGGCGGATGATGCGGGCCATGTCGCCGCGGGCCTCTTTTTCGACCGCCGCGAACAGATCCTTTTTGGCATCGTCCTGGGTCATCTGGGCGATGAATTCGAGCTTCTTCACCTGTTCTTCGTACAGCTTCTCGATCTCATTGCCGCGCCGGTCGACCTGGGACTGGCGTTTGTTGATCTGCTGTTCGCGCTGCTCGAGGCGATCCACGCGGCCGTCGAGCTCGGTGCGGCGCTTGTCGAGCCGCTCGGTCTCCTTGTTCAGCTCGATGCGCCGTTCCTTGATCTCCGCCTCGGCGGACTGGACAATCTTGACGGCGTTCTCGCGTGCCTGGCTTTCGATCAGGCGGGCCTGTTCACTGGCCCCCTTCAAAATGTTGTCAGCCTTATCCTGTTGGTTCTTGCGGGCTGTTTCGGCCTGATAGCGTTGAAAAAAATAACCGGCAATAACACCTATCACCAGGAAAAGTATGCCTATTATGATCACGATAACCGGGTTCATGTTAAATCCTCTTCTTCCAAATGATGTTCATTCGCGTGCGCCTCGTTCCAGATGCGGGTCACGACAGGCGCAATCACCGAGTAGGAAAATCCGCGGCGTGCAAGAAATTCACTTATTTTTTTGCGAAACTCTTTCCACTCCAGACCTTTCAGTCTGGGCGCCCTCTTCTGGGCGGCTTCGTAGGCGAGGGACTCATCGTCTACGCTTTCCACTGCGGAGGAGACGGACTCCTCGTCAAGCCCTTTTTGGCGCAGTTCCAGCGCCATCAGACGGCGGCTGCGCGGGCGCAACGCGCTCCTGTTTTCCACCCACGCACGGGCAAACTGGTTGTCATTCGCAAGCCCATCCTGTCGCAGCCGTTCGAGCGTCTGCTCGATGACCGGCTCGGGGATCTCATGCTTGCGCAGGTTCTGCCGAATCTCGGATTCGGACCGGGCCCGGTAGCTCAAAAAAAGCATGGCCTGCTGGTAGGCACGTTCACGCGCCTCCTCGGCCTGCAGCTGCTCGATTTTCTCTTCGCTCAGCTCCTGGCCGACTCGCAGCCACGCGGCGACGATACGTGCCAGCCCGAAGGCGAACTCCCCATCCAGGTGAATATTCACTCGATTTGGGGACCGCTTTTGCACCTCTATTGCCGTAATTTTCTTCATTAAACACATACAACCGAGAGCCATCCGAAGCGGTCTCGGCTGTCGAAGCTCCCGCGTGAGCGGGGTGGAAACGTCTGGGATAGGTTGAGCAGGCTCAGGTCCCGCGGGAAGCGTACGGGACCTCAGAGAGGTCAAACCGCGTGAGAGAGTCGTAAAGTCACGTTCGGCACAAAGGTTGTGAGGGCGAAGTCATCTTATTTATTCGATTTGATCCAAAACTGACTTCAGAAAATAACTCCCAAAACCAGGGGAGGTTCGTGCTCGAATTATCCAGAGTTATAGACAGCCAGGCCGCACGGGCGGCAGAAGTTTTCGTATCCGGTTCTTTCATGTTAATTATACATTAAATTTAAGGATTGTTCAGACCAGTCAAACGGTCTTGCAATGGTCCGCCTTCCGCCCCGGCTACAGGGCGTTATCGATCCACTTCGTGGTGGTGTCGCTCAAATTCGCCAACCGCCACTTCCTGCATCTTTCTGCAAGCTTCGCCACGTACTGGTAATAGTAAGGCTCGTTCCTGCGCTGTCTTTCGTATAGCACGTAAGGTTCGAGCTTCTCCCACGATTTGGCGATCATCGGATGCATCCAGGGCATGACCAATTCATCGGGAATCCAACCTGATTGCGTCAGGAATGCGACGTGGTCGAGGGAATTCAGGACTTTCTTCATCGCATCCCGGTTCTTCGCACTCATCTTCCTGAGTCCCTTTTCGGGGTCCGCAGGCAGATCCTGAAAGACTCTGCGGCGGGCTTCGATATTTTCCGGTGAGTTTAACTCTTCGAAGAGCCGGTCGGCAATTTCCATATAACGGCTGTTGGCGACTTCCGATAACTCGCGGTAGGCAATAAAACCGGCACCAAAAACCACGGCCGCCGCCAGGGCCGTGGACAGGGATTCGATCGAGGCCAATGATCCCGTGCAGGAATCCTCCCCGCTCAGGCTGCACCACAGACCCGGCAAAACAGAAACCAGCAAAAGGAAAACAACGATTGTGATGAATAGAAAGATCGCCAGCGTAATGACCCCGGACCATTTTGTATTCATAATGAGCTGCCTTTCTGCATTGTTATCGATCTTCGGCCTGCAAAGCATTCAAGCTGTGTATTCCTATTTTATCTTAGGCAGAACAAAACCGGGCCGTGCCATCACCTCCGGGCAGACAGTCAGGAGTTCGTGGCGGTGGCATTTCGAATCCCGGCAGACCGCCCTCCAAAAAATCGTGACAAATGCAACTAGGGAAAACGCCGGAGTCGTGCCATAATTTGGAGGGTCCGAACATCAACAGGAGGCTGTATGGCTAAAATTACGCGCGAAGATGCACTTGAATACCATCGTTTGAAAGGCAAGCCCGGCAAGATTGCGGTAGTCCCCACCAAGCCCATGGATACTCAGCGTGACCTGAGCCTGGCGTACACGCCTGGTGTGGCTGTGCCCGTGTTGGAAATCGAGAAAGACCCCGAACTGGCATATGAATACACCTCGAAAGGGAACCTGGTGGCCGTCGTCTCGAACGGGACCGCGATTCTGGGTCTCGGTGACCGCGGTGCGCTGGCAGGCAAACCGGTCATGGAGGGGAAGGGGGTGCTCTTCAAGAAATTTGCCGATGTGGATGTGTTCGACATCGAAGTGGACAGTCATGATCCTGAACTAATTATCAAGGTTGTGGCGGCAATCGCTCCGACGTTTGGCGGCATCAACCTCGAGGACATCAAGGCCCCGGAATGCTTCTATATCGAAGAGACCTTGAAAGGGATGCTCGACATCCCGGTCTTCCACGATGACCAGCATGGAACGGCCATCATTTCCTCGGCCGGTCTGGCGAATGCCCTCGAACTGGTGGGCAAGCGCCACGAGGATGTCCGGATCGTCATCTCGGGTGCCGGTGCCTCGGCCATCTCATGTGCCGAACTGGCCATCCGCTGGGGCGTGAAGCGTGAGAACATCATGCTGTGCGACAGCAAAGGCGTGGTGTACAAAGGTCGCACGGAGGGCATGAACAAGTATAAAGAGCGCTTCGTTGTCGAGACCGAGTGCCGCACGCTCTCCGATGCGATTCGCGGCGCCGACGTGTTCTACGGCCTCTCGGTTGCCAACGTCATGACGCCCGAGATGGTCAAGGCCATGGCGGATGATCCGATCATCTTTGCGATGGCGAATCCGGATCCTGAGATCAACCCTGACCTGGCCAAGGCGGCCCGCAGCGACGTGATCATTGCCACGGGGCGCTCGGATTATACGAACCAGATCAACAACGTGCTCGGCTTCCCGTTCATCTTCCGCGGCGCGCTGGATGTACGGGCCCGGGCCATCAACGACGATATGAAGTTCGCGGCTTCGAAGGCTTTGGCCGCGCTGGCCAAGGAGGATGTGCCGGATTCGGTTATCCGGGCCTACGGCGGCGACAGCATCAAGTTCGGACGCGATTACATCATCCCGAAGCCGCTCGATCCGCGCGTGCTGTTGTGGGAGGCGCCCGCCGTCGCTGAGGAGGCCATGAAGACAGGTGTGGCCCGCAAGCCGATCGACATCAATGAATATCGCGAGCAGCTTGCGTACCGCCAGGGCAAGGGTGAGCAGGTGCGCTACTTCTTCCAGAACAAGGCGCGCACCTCCGGCGGCAAGAAGCGCATCGCTTTTGCGGAAGGCGAAGAGCAGAAGATCATCCGGGCCGCGTATCAGATCCAGGAAGAGGGGATCGCCACGCCGGTTTTGATCGGTCGCAGTAGCGTGATCGCCGAACAACTGAAGACTCTTGGCATCGAATACAAGCCTCAAATTGTCGACCCCAATGAATTCGACCGGCTGGAAGCCTACAAACAGGCCCACTACGAATTACGCAGCCGCAAGGGTGTGAGCATCTCAGATCTATCCAAGCTTGTGCGCGACCCGAACGTCTTCGGTTCCCTGATGGTCAAGATGGGCGATGCGGACGCGTTCATCTCCGGTCTCACCTATGATTATCCGGAGGTGATCCGCCCGTCTCTGCAGATCCATCACACGACCAAAGGCGCAACGCGGGCGGCCGGCGTGTATATCATGATCGTTGAAGACCAGGTTTATCTCTTCACGGATGCGACGGTCAACATCGAGCCGAGTGCCGAGGACCTGTCGGAAATCGCCTGCCTGGCGGCCGACTTTGCCAAACGTCTCGAGCTCGACCCGCGGGTCGCATTCCTTTCCTTCTCGAACTTTGGCTCCACCCCGCATCCGTACTCGGACAAGGTGCGGCGCGCCGTCGCAATGACGAAGTCCCGCCGCCCGGACCTGCACGTGGACGGCGAGATGCAGGCGGATACGGCCGTCGTGGCGGAGATCATCGAAAGCCGGTATCCGTTCAGCGGGGTGAAGGACGCGAATGTGCTGGTCTTCCCATCGCTTGAGTCGGCCAATATTGCCTACAAGCTGCTGGCCCGCCTGGGGAAGGCCAAGGCCATCGGCCCGATCCTGCTGGGCATGGGTGCACCCGTCCATGTGCTGCAGACCGGCGACGACGTCAACGCGATTGTGCAGATGGCTTCCGTAGCGGTGATGGATGTGATGAGCCGCGAAGAAAAGGCCTGAACCAGTTATTCGAATCAAACATGAAGAAAACCGGACCTCGGATATGTTTCCGAGGTCCGGTTCTTTATCGGCAGGTTGTTTCGGACCTTTGCCGGTCCCGACGATGGAATCTATCCCTGCTGGCTGGGGATATCGTTCGAGGGCGGTGACACACTTTCCCCTTCGAAATAAAAGTTGTCGAAGATCACACCCAGGCTGTGCAAGCCAACGATCAACCCGACTCTCCCGGCGATGGCCGGCATCTCGGCGGTCGTCACCGCCTGGCCGTTGATGAAGATCGACAATGTACTCCTGCCGCCCTGTGACTTGACCTGCACTTCAAGATGATTGGTCTGGTAGCTCGGATAAAGGGCCCCGCTCAGCCTCCACGGGTCGCCGCTCAATAAGGTTCCCCACATGTTCCTCGACCGGTCGAAGGTCCACGCGCCGTAGACCTGCCAGGTGGTGATCTCGACATCGGCATAATCGCCATTGACTTCCCGCAGGACCAGTCCGAAGCCCCGATCGGTATAGCCATCCTTGAATGTGGCGTCCACGCTCATTTTGAAATCTTGGACGACGCCGCAATCCGAGCAGATCGTCAGGTAGCCTCCGCCGTCGTTCGAGATCGGGTAGGGACCCATGTGCAACGCGCCATTTTCGATCTTGCAGACGCCGCATTCGATCCAGCGGCCGGTGTCGCTGCTGAAATCATCACGGATCACCAGCGGGCCCGGCGTGACGGTCGGGGTGGGACTCAGTGTCGCCGTGGGAGGTGGAGTGGCGGTGGCCCGGGCCGCTTCGGTCTGGGCCGCCGAGTAGGCCTGGACGGTGACTCCCAGAGCGACGATCGTCTGCTCCAGGCTGACCGCCGTCCCGGTTCCCTGCAGATCGGGAGTTGGGGAGGCGGCGGGGAGTCCGCAGGACACGAGAAACAAAAACAGGATAAAAAGGGCAATGTGTTTTCCGAATGTGCGCATGGGTGTCATCCTTTCCATAACCCTCTCGAAGTGGGATGCTCAAATTATATTCGCGGCGAACTTCAGAACCAGTGTCAAACATCCATGATTGGCCTGACCGGCAGGTTGTCAATCTTCAAAAAATGCTCCCTGATAAACTCAGGGAGCATTCAGTTTCTGAAAGCTGTCGAATTATAGATCCCGCTTCTGAAAAACACGTATCGCCAGGATCAATGTACCGATCAAATATAAGACAGCATACACGATCATCAACACGCTGGGGACGGAGAACGCTCCAAAAGGAGTTTCAAAGTTCGCACCTGCAAACAGCGATTGCATTTCGAAGGCTGCCCGCCTCCAGAGTACCTCGCTGGGAATGATCAGGCTGGTGATGATCCCGATCTTTACCGCGATCTCATTCTCGAAGATGACGCCAAATTGCTCGATCCAGCCGCCAATGAACGCCATACCGTACAGTCCAAAAACGATCCCTCCGGTTGCCAGGGCTGGAAATGCAGAGGAACACAGCACTGTAAGGGTCATGACGACCAGGGCTTCGAGATAAATGAGGGATAAGCCTCTGGCCAGATGGTCGGGTGCGTAGCCGGTTTGCAGAAATACACTCAGGACAACTCCGCCGGCCATGAGCAGGACATACAAGCCGAGCAGCCCGGCAAAGCCCAGCCACTTCCCGAGGACCACATCCGAGCGCCGGATCGGTTTTGCGACAATGGTCTGGATCGTGCCGGAACTGATCTCGCCGGCCAGGGTATCTGCTCCCAACAGGGCAGCCATCGCGATGGAGAGAAACGTAACGCCATACAACCCCATCATTTCAAAGCCATTCGTGATCTCGGCGCTGGCCAGGTTGACCATACTCTGACTCGGCAGCTCGACAGTCAGTTCTCGCGTGACTTCTTGAATGATGTAATGGAAGCCTATGGAAAAGACAATCAGAAAACAAATGCCGAGCAGCAACCCGGCGAGCATGATGCGCCTGCGCATCGCCTCCCGGAAGGTTAAGTTTGCAAGAACCCAGATCGGCCTCATAGCCCACCATCCCTGCCGACGGTCTCGATAAAGACTTCTTCCAGAGAAAGGCGATTCGGCGAGATCGCATACACATCCACGCCCTGTTCAACCAGATAACGGGTGATCTCGGGCAAGGCAGAGTCATTTTGAATATTCATGGTGACATGGTCACGGTCGAGCTGGACATCCTGTCCCCAGCGGCAAAGTCCCTGGAGCACTTCCGGTGAAAAATGATTTGCCCGAATCGTTACCTGCGACTGACCCATGGAGAGGGATTTCATTTCGAGCACCCGTACCACTTCACCGTGCCGGATGAAGGCGACCCGGTCACAAGTGACTTCGATCTCGCTCAACAAATGTGAGTTCAGGAAGACGCACGTCCCCTGCTGGCGTAATTCATGGATGATATCCCTCACGAGCAGGCGCCCGACCGGATCCAGGCCGGAGGTGGGTTCGTCCAGGAAGACCAGGGCGGGCCGGTTCAACAGGGCTTGCGCCAACCCGATGCGCTGCAGCATGCCTTTTGAGAATGTGCGCAATTGCTTGTTTCGATAATCGGAGAGACCGACGCGCTGGAGCAGTTCGTCCATGCGCGAGCGGAGATCGCCGGCTTTCATATTCAGCAGTTGGCCGTGCAGACGCAGAAACTCAGCGGCGGTCAGCCATTCCTGAAAGCGGAAATGCTCCGGCAGAAAGCCGATCCGCGTCAGCGCAGAGCGGTCACCGATGGGTTTCCCCAGCAGCGACGCCGCGCCGGAGGTGGGCATGGTCAACCCCAGCAGCATTTTGATCGAGGTCGTTTTGCCGGCGCCGTTCGGGCCCAGGAAGCCAAACACCTCACCCTGCATGACTTGCAGGGTGAGGCCTTTGACTGCGGCATAATTGCCGAAGACTTTTCTTAATTGGTTCGTCTCGATTGCGGGGACAAGAGACATGCAGAATCCTTAGAGAGTGTTTCTTTACCACAAAGGACACACACCTGCCCTGGCGGGCGGTGCCAGGGAAGTGCACGAAGGTTTTTTAAGGGGTTTTCCTTTGTGTCCCTTCGTGCCCTTTGTGGTGAATCTTTTTTTGGTTTTGGCTCGTCCAACTTAGGGCAATGAGTTTGCGATCTCGATGGCAGGCTGCGCGTCACTGCTCAGGCCGGTGATGGCGTAAATGATCCCATCCCTGACCCAGACCAGCAGATATTCAGGATCGGAACCGAACGAGCGCTGGATGAGTGTCCCGGTGACACCATCGACAGAAACTTCCTCATAGGTGGAGCCGTCCCTGGGGATGGGGATCACGAGCGTGGAGGTCCAATCGATGCTCTCCGTGAGGGCTTTTGCCTCTTCGCTCTTCATCCCGGTAAATTCCAGCGCCATTTGCGCGAGCTGCGGGACATCGATGCTCGGCGGAGCCGTCACGGTGGGGCTGGGGATTTGAGCAAACAGGACACAATCAGAATAATCCGCGTAGCGCTGGTTGCGTGAGGACTGTTCATCAGGATCATAATCCCTGGCGTCGTGCGAGGGACATGTGCCATAGGCAATGTTCACGCCGCTGGGGATGTCCACAGAGATCTCGGCTCCATCGATCGCATCGGGCAGGACCAGATCGTCGCGTCCCGCCTCATCGAGCAGGGCCTGTGCTTTGGTGCCATTCACAGTCAGGGTGAAAGCTGCACCGCTCGTCACGCGGATCCGGGTGGGTTCCATCCCGGCCGGGGCACGGACGGTAAAGCCGGCCAGCTCACTGGCCTGATTCACATCGTTTGCCTCGACCGGATCGCCGGGTTCTTTCGTGATCGCGGTCGAATCGGAAATCAGCTGGCTGATTTGCTTTGCAAGCGCGTCATTGCCGTTCAGCTCTCCGATGCCGGTCACGTCAACGGGCACGACTGCCACCTGCTGGACCCGGAACAGGTCGAGCAATTGACTTGCCAGGGCGCGTGCTCCGGGGAAGGCAAAGATCAGGGTCAGGACCAGCAGGGCTGGAACACCATAGCGTACGAGGGTCGAAGCGAATAACTTCTTGAACATGGGGGTCTCCTTTTGGGTTAGCGTTTTCTGGAAACGACTCCACGCTGTCGGCGCGGGAAGAGGCGAGTCGTTCCGGAGGGAGGCAAGGAAAGCCAGTTGATCGGCGATCCGCTGGGCCTGCGACCGGATGGTCTTCTGCTGCATCTGACAGGAGTCGCAGCTTTGCAGGTGGCGGAGAGCTTCTCCCGCCAGCTCTCCATCGAGGGCGGCGCGTAACTGGCCTTCGCTCAAATGTTTGTTCATCTTTTTTCCTCCGTGAGCGAGCGGTAGTGTTTTTCGAACTCACGTTCCGCCCGCAGCAACAAGGGACCGATGGAGGTCGGGGAAAGGTTCAGGGCTGCGGCGATTTCCCTGTAAGGCATGCCTGAATGACGCATGATCAGGAGCTCGGCCTGACGGGGATTCATTTGGGCAAGCGCAAGACGCGCACACCTTTGATCCTCATTCCTGGCAAAAATCTCGGCCGGGCGGCTTTCGGGCGCCTCTTCGAGCGCACCTTTGCCTGCACTGATCTCATAATGTTCGCGGCGTTGGAAGCTTCTGATCGACTGCAGGGCCAGGTTGGTGGCGACCCGGTGCAGCCAGCCCCCCGTGTTGAATTCCTCGGGCAGGGGCTGTCTACGGTGGAGACGAAAGAAGGTTTCCAGGGCCAGGTCTTCCGCTTCGGCCGGGTCCGTCACCAGGCGCAAAAGCAGACGTTGAACAGAAGCCCAGTGCTCATAGAACAGGCTCTCGAAGGATGCTGAGGATGTTTGAGCAGAGGCAACACTGCTCTTGCGGAGCTTCATTCGCTGTAAAATGCTTTCACGTCGGAGGGACTTGTCCATCGGTCTTGCTGATCTTCCTGATAGGATAATCCCGCTCGACCGGAAAATGAGACAGGATTTCCTGTCATTGCGAGCCGCCGCTTCGACTGCACTCCCTGCGATCGTTCCGCTCAGCGCGATGCGGCTCGCAATGACGGTTACAGATTCTATCTC
>JBAVVF010000423.1:0-20610 GCA_049697155.1 Anaerolineales bacterium | reverse complement strand
GTAATGAGCCCAGCCGCTCCTGCCCGATCCAGCCCAAACAAAAATGCAGAAACAAATAGCGCGAGTGCCATCGCCGCCCCGAAAAGTTTCTTCATAGTTTACAACTCCTTTATCTTGATGAATGATCTTTGAGCTCTGATTATACGTAACAGGATTGGGAATTTGAATCTACAGTTCCGTCAGCAAACAATTGTGAAAGCTGTTTCCTGGCAACACATTCAGGTTTTCAGCGGGAAACAAAATCGGGACGAAGGCTTGCCTTCGTCCCGATTACGGGGCAGACACGTGTCGATTGTGATCCGCTAGTCCGGTGCGATGAAGAAGTTATCCGGTACGTGGAAGGAGAATCCCACGTACGTGATGAACGCCGTCAGGAAGACGACCACGATCAGGCTCTTGAGGGCCGGGCGCAGCTCCAATCCTTCGAGAGGTTCTTCGAGCCGGATCGAAAGGTAAAGACCGAAGGCTGTGCTGATGATCGCCCAGGTGATATCGGCGGCATGCGGCAGGGTGATTCCGACCGCTTCCAGGGCATAATAGGTGGCGATCATCATCCATGGCACGGCCGCCAGGATCAGCATGCGCGCATAAAGGAAGGATGCGGGCAGGCCCCTGCTGCGAAGCCTGAAGTAATCGATGATGCTCAAAATCAAGTAGGAGTAGAACAGCATCTTCATATGGGCATACACGGATTCGAAACCCTCCCCCAGGATCCTCCCGAGCACACCGGGAAGAATCCGGTCAGCTTCGTGGAAGAAAAGATACAGTAGATACCCCAACACAAATTTCAGCCATGGAAACTTTGTGCGCATGATGTTCTCCTGTGGGAAGAATTATACATCATCGAAATAGGGCTTAATCACTCCCGGACTCCAGCGTCCAGATCCAGGAATTCTCGAATTCACATTTCCCGGTCCCCGATTGCTGGGTTCCCAGGAAGCCGAAGCCTCCCTCCTCACGCTGTTTGCTGTAGTCGTAGTAGGTGCCCTGGCGCATCCTGTTGAGGTACAGGGTGAAATGATCGTCCTGTACCACCAGCATGAACTGGTTGGTGGCGCCATTGCGCAGGTCGAGCACATCGGAGAATTTTGTTTTGGTGGGTGAATTTCTAAACTGCCCGAATTCGTGCACTTCGATGGCCCAGGCCGGCAGGCCCGAGAAGCGCAGGAACACAAACTGGTATTGTTTGCCCTCCAGAATGTTGGGCTCCGAGCGGAAAATGGCCCCACACAGAAGCAAGCCTGTGGCTTCCCAGGTCACATCCGACTTGAAAATGAAATTTGCCGCGCTCGGGGCCTCCTCAATTTCAAGAAGCTCCTGATCCGGTCCCGACATGCTAATCCTGAGCGGGCGGGTCTGCTGCCAGGCAAGCTGCCCGTCTTCATAGGGGATATCCGTGTCGCCCAACACCTTCTCGAGATCGCTCAAGGCGTCCATGGCAGATTGGGTCGCTTGTTGGGCCGCGGTCGCGGTGGCATTGGGCGTCGCGGTGGCGGTTGGGCGGGGGGTATCGGTGGGCAGAGGCGTCAGGGTCGGCTGGGGTGTATCGGTCGGCAGAGGCGTCGCGGTCGGCTGTGCCAGACCCGGGATGCTGCTGCACGCGCCAAGCAGTATGGCCGTCAATAAAGCCACATATGGAAAGTGTTTCATGGTGGATCCTCCTGGGTGAATTGTCTTTTCCATAGGACATTCCTCTTTGGAAGATGTTCCGGGCTGAGGAAATCTGTTCGAATCTTACTGCTTTTTCAGGTAAATGCAATCGCCAAAAGTCATTAGTTTGTTACACCGCAAGGACAGACATGGGGTGCGGCTTGGAATGCCGGTGGTTCCTTTGAACAATCGGTCGTTTTTGCTATATACTTGCGCTGGCTTATGTCTCTGGAACAAGAAGATCGAGCGATGCTTTTATCAACGAAGGCCGGGGCGAAAACCACGCGTATGGCGAGAGTGGAGATCGCGCTGCTTCTGATCCTTCTATTATTCGGCATCCCCATGCTGGTCCTGATCCCGCCGGGCGCCGGATATGACGAGGAGGATCATCTCGTCCGTGTCTGGGAGTTGTCGGCATTCTCCTTCATCCCCGGACGGATGCCGCCGCGCGAACTGAACTATCCAACCATATTTCGAGATTTTGCCTACCGGCAGCAGGGCACTACCGGAGTGATTACTTCAGATTTCTGGCAGGCGTATGCCCGGGCAGCGCTAAATGAATATGGGTTTGTGCACCGCGAGATCAATACCAAATCGGTCTATGCGCCCGCGCTGCTGCTCCCCCAGGGCATCGCCATGTACCTGCTGGGACGCCGTGCCGACCTGCCCGCCCTGCCGGTGTTTTATGCCTGCCGGCTGGCCGGTCTGTTGAGTTACCTGATCCTGATCTGGCTGGCGGTCCACTGGATGCCGTTTGGAAAGTGGATCCTGCTAATCCTGGCCGTCTCGCCGATGGCTTTATTCCAGGCCGCTACGCTCACTCCGGATGCCATTTCCAACGGGATTGGATTTTTGTTTATCGCGGGATGCCTGAAGATAAGTGAAGCCAGGCAAATTGGCTGGAAGGAATTTGGGATCCTGGTCTCGTTGATCTTTTTGCTCTTCCTGACAAAGCTTAATCTCATCCCGCTGATCCTGCTTCCGTTTCTGCTGGTCCCAGCCGGGCGGTTTGCTCAAAAGAGAATCTATGTTTCACTGCTGATCACAACCATGCTTCTCTTTCTGATCGAAGTGGTCGGCTGGAACCTGATCGCGACGGCCCAGGCGGATCCCCTGCTGGCAAACGATGCAAACCTGGCCGATCAACTGCGTTACATAGCCAGCCATCCGTTCGCCTTCCTCGGGACTCTTTTCAGGGATTTTCTGACAAATGGGCCGGCGTATTTCTGGAGCTGGATCAACGGATATGGCTACTATTACTGGACTCCGCCCACGCTTGTCTCGATCCTCTTCCTCCTCGGCCTGGTCCTCGTCCTATGGAACGAATCCACCCGTGAGCACCTCAACACGAAGGTTCGGGGTATCCTTATTCTTGTATTTGCAGCCGGATACGCCGCGACGATCCTCTCACTTTACCTGACGTTTACCGCGGTGGGCTCGGACGAGGTCCTCGGGGTGCAGGGACGTTACTTCGTCCCACTGGCCCTGCTGCTGTTCCTGGCCTTGTCCGGCCTGACCTGGAAAGCTCCCCTCCTGTCTCTCAAAGGGGCAGCTGTCCTTGTAAGCCTTGCGCTGCTGCTCAACACGGCCGGCATCGCCCTGGCCTTTCATGTGCCGTGCGGGACGACATATTATCAACTGGGATTGTGCTACCGGCCCCTGTACCGGGATTTCTCGAGCGAGACGCGCCTCTCTCCGCCAGTTTCCGCGGAGACTTCCCTGACCCAGGAAATCCCGGTCAGTTGTAATGGATTCGCAGAAGTACGCGTGCTGTTGAATCCGTCGAAAAAGGGAGACCACGGTAACACCCGCTTCATTTTGCAAGACGCAGCAGGCACTCGAACCCTGCTGGATACCTCCATAGCGAACGATCAAATCTCCACCCAGGACTGGTATCCGCTGCCGTTCGAGCCGGACTGGCATTCGGCAGGCGAGCAATACCTGCTGACGATTTCCGGCACAAATACGCCCGCCGGCCAGGGACTGAAATTGCTTTATTCGCCGGGATCCAGCCCGGACGGGGGAAGTCTCACCGAGAACGGCAAGCCAATGCAGGAGTCCATTGTCCTGCAATACGGCTGTGCCGCCGGCCTCCAGAAGATCTGGCGGACGGGCAAGCCATAACGTTTGAATTAATCTTTCAGCAGGAAATCACCGTTGCTCAGCAATCCGTCGAAGATCGCCGCGATTGCCGTTGATCTCTCGGGCGACAGCGCCTGCAATCCAAACGACTTCAGCCGCGTCTGCGTGGTGCGGACGGAGGGCATCAGGAAATCGCCAAACGGCAGGGATGTGCGGAACAGCTGATAGTACAGGAACCTGCGCGCATTGCGCTTGAACTCCGTAGGCACTTCGATTTTTTCCACATTCAGAAACTCTTCCAGCTTTTTTCTTACATCTTCAGCCGTCTGCGGGAAGAACACGGTTGGGTACTGGGTGAAGCGCGCCCGACCCGCGCACAACACGGCTGCACCCATGATCGAGGCCTCCAGGCCGATGGTCGAGTTGTAGACCATCACAAACTTCGATTGCTGGATCAATTCATACGAGCTGAGTGTCTCATTCGAAGCCACGAAAACGACGTTCGGCTCCCGGTCGGCGCGGCTCGCCGCGACCCAGCCCGCCACGGTCTCGCGGCTGGCTTTGCGGACGCGCAGTTCATCCGGATGAGCACGGATGACGAACAGGGTCTCGGGGTGAGCGCGGATGACTTCCAGGGACAGGTCGAGCCAGTCGAACATGTCTTCGAAGACGGTGTTGGCATGCGGCTGGCTGGTGTCGAAAATGACGTTGGTAAAGATCGGCACGATCTGTTTGAACCCCGCCGCCCTCTGCAGGAACGATGCGTCGAGGCCCTGCATGTCTGCCCAGAATTTGATCCCCGCCATCGTGAAGTCGCCCTGGAAGCGCCTGGCAAGATAGGCATCCAGCCTGGCGTTTTGTTCGTCGTTCAGTTCGAACTCGGCGGGGATGTGGATTGGATAGGCGGTCGCTTCCCCGTCGGTGAAGAAGGCGCTGGCAGGCTGCAGCCCGACCTCGTGGGTGATCACCCGGATGCCGCGCTTTTGCGCGATGAAGCGCGCGGTTGCTTCGGGGTAGAACTGCCCGTTGAACACGACCACCGCCCGCGGCTGAGTCTGATCGAGGAAATCCGCAAATTTTTGTGCGACGTTCCAGGCTGACAGGATATATTCCCGCAAAAGGTAGCGCGTCGATTCATCGTCGTTCAGATGATGAATGCGCAGGATCCAGCGCAGGCCGGGAAGACATAATGTGCCCAAAGGGACATCATGCCATTCAAAAGCCATCAGCTCCTGCAAAGAAAGGTTTTCGAGGGCAGTAAGCAGTTGAAGGTCGCGGTCATAGTCAAACCAGGTAACGTGGGTATCAGGTGTCAGGTGCGAGGTGTCAGGCGATCGATCTACCTGTTTACCTGCATACCTGTTTACCTGTACACCTGTATACAATGTTTTCGACTGGTAAATACAGGACTTGCACGGCGGGGCTTTGCGGACCTGATCGCGGTTCGTCCCCAGCACACAGTGACTCATCCCCGAGTGGCATGCAAAATAGGCGACCGGAATGCCCTTCAGCCGCAGCGCCCACGAGCTGAGCAGGTGGAACCCGCTGTTCCAGGAGAGATCATCGATTCCGGTGGAGGCTTTGAAGAAGACGACCGGCGCCCCGGAAGGGACTGGCGACCGGCGGGCGACGTGTTTCGCCATCCGCGCGACTTTGAGATTGTTAAGCCTGCGGACGAGTCCACGGCGGAGACGCTGGGTGAAGAATTCTCGAAGCATGCGAATCACCAGTCATTATTCTTTTCATAGCCGAGCCTAACCAATAAGTCTCCGGCCACATCTTTAAACAAGCGCTTGTGCTCCTCCGTGAAGTGGTCACGCCAGCCGCCCGTCTTCCCGGAGCGGAAGGTGTGGGATTTCCGGGGTTGGATGACTTCGACCAGAATGGAGAGAGCTTTCTCAGGCGGGGTTGGGATTTTGTAGCCGGTCTTTTCCACTTCGGCAAGCATCGCCATCAGAGTCGCATCCCGGTTGTTGATCAAATCCTCGAAGCGAACGCACAGCACGTGCTTTTGCTCCAGCCATTGGAAGACGCCTTCATACCTTTGCTTCACATTGACCATGTGCAGGCCGGGTTGGTCGATACCTGTGATGGCAGCCTTCAGGCGCGCCCCGAAATCAGGCAGGGACTTGTAATAGGCGTGCATCCCATGTTCTTCGTGCATGTCGGTGGCAAAGAACACCTGTGAGACGAGCATGTCGCGCGGGTCGCGGTAGATAAAGTAGTTCACGCGTTCCGGCCGGCAAAGAAAGGCGACATTTTCCGGCGAAGCCTCCACGTAGCCCCAGCCGATCGCGCCGCGCAGGATATTTATCAGCTCATTGAGGATTTCCTCTTTCCTCTTTCTTCTTCCTTCTTTTTCAATCGTCCGGACCGGGTCGGCCGCCACGTACCTGTAGGGCATGATCTGTGTGAAGCCGTTCAATATTTGCAGAAGCAGGTGCGATCCGCTCTTGGGCTTGGAGTTGCCGAATACGGGCGGCGCCTCGTCGAAGGAGACCCGCTTCCAGCGCAGGATTGCCTGGACCGTCTTACCGGTGGGTCGCAGAAGCTTTCGAAGATTCATGTTATCTGCGTTTATCCGCGTTTACACTTGCACCTGCGTGTGATTTGCTTGGCAAATCATGCAGGTGTAAGTGGTTAGTCTTCGCCATTTGTCCGGCGCAATCTCTGCATCGAAGGCTTTTCGCTCTCATAGACCTTCTTGATGCCGTCTCCCAGCGAGACCTCGGAGACGCGAATGTATTTGACCAGCGTTTCGAATCCCCAGGGTTCCACGGAGGCGGCCTGATCGCTGCCCCACATGGCACGGTTGAGCGTCAGGTGGCGTTCCACCATGCAGGCACCCAGGGCCACCGCCACGGCAGTCGGAACCAGTCCAACTTCATGACCGGAATAACCAATCGGCAGGTTGGGAAACTCCTGGCGCAGGGTCCCGATCATTTTGAGGTTTAATTCCTCCGGCTCGCACGGATACGTGCTGGTGCAGTGCATCAAAATCAGGTTCTCTTCACCGGCGATCCTGACGCCCTGACGGATCTGCTCCATCGTGGACATCCCCGACGACAGAATGAGCGGCCGGCCGGTCTGCCGGGCTTTGCGAATCAGGCCATAGTCCGTCAGCGAAGCGGATGGGATCTTGTAGGCCGGTGTGTCGAATTTTTCCATGAAGTCGACCGAAGGCTGATCCCAGACCGAAACCAGCCAGGCAATCCCCTTTTCACGGCAGTGCCGGTCGATTTCGCGGTACTGCTCTTCGTTGAATTCGACCTTATGACGGTATTCCAGGTACGTCATGTAGCCCCACGGCGTCTCACGCATGACCTTCTGCTGTTCGGGAGGCGTGGAGACCTCCGGCGTGCGCTTCTGGAACTTGACCGCGTCCACACCCGCGTGCACGGCCGCATCGATCATCTGCTTGGCAATGTTTAAATCACCATTATGGTTGATGCCGATCTCTGCAATGATATAGGCAGGCTGTCCATCACCCAGCATGCGATTTCCAATCTTCATTTCACGAGTCATTTGTTTGCTCCAATTGTGATTTCAATGCCGATTAAATTATGGCAGCGACATGTCCTTAACTTCATCAAAGTCAAAGGGATACGTCCAGGGGGAATAATAATGCCGGTCAGGGATCAGGTCATAATTAGTGTCAAAGAATTGATTAAGCACCACCCGAAAGGAATTGACCGGCGATATGGATGGATATAATGCCGAGTAATCCTGATCGGGGAAATAATAGGCGTTCAAAATACTGAAGCGTTCGCCAGGCCATGTCTTTTCCAGCGATCCATAGTGGAAGCGGGAACCCGGCCCATGATCCCCCTGAACAATAATAATCGGCGGGGTTTCCGACCCGGCCAGGATGGCATCGACTGTCTCAAGGACAAATGCATTCACGTACCGGATCTGCTGGCGATAGCCTTCGACATACGCCTGGCGGGAATGATTCTTGATAAATTGATTTCCATCGGCCAGTTTGAAAGGCTCGTTGTGCGGCAGAGGCTCACCGTTTTCATCAAAGACAAAGGGCGGATGAGGCGCAATGATGTGAGCATAGACAAAGTAATCGCCGCCCAGCGCAGGAATTTCCTGCAGCCTTGCGAATGTGGAGAGAATCTGGCTGCGATGGACATCGTAGGGCATTTCGATAAACACTTTATTGAAGAACGCGACATGCAGCAGGGCACGCAGCATGGTACGGTCGATCACAATACTCTCGAAGGCCGTGACTGGATAGGCAACCCCGGTATCATCGTAATAGATCTCTGCATTGGGCATCGTTGCATTATAGGAATTGCGAAAGGACACCGTTTCATATCCATTTTGCGCCAGTATGGCGCGGACCTTGTTTCTCTGGAGGAGAATAGCCAGATCTTCCCGGCTTTCAATATTTATATTCCCGTTATTTAAGGATGGCAGGTAATCCATATTGAGCGAAGAGCTCAACGATAGCATCGTCTGTACGTAATTACTGGAAGACTGTTCAGCAATATAAAAGCCTCGATCTGCCAAAGCATCCAGGAATTCAGAATTGTCAAAATCATAGAGAGCCTGCAGAATATCCTTTCTGCCGTACCCATCGAGAATAATGTAATAGACATCCGGACGGGGATTCGGTGACTCGACGACAGCGACCGGTATAGGCTGACCCTGATTGAAAGACATGCCGATACCAAGCAGATCACCGCCCGCCGAGAACCTGGAATTTAGCAGGAAGAGAATACTGAGAAGATTGAAATACAGATTTATGGATGCAATATTCTTGATCCGATTTTGCACGAGCCAAATCCAGAGGCTCATACCGGCAGCCACCGGTATCAGGGCAAACAGGTCCCCTCGAATGGGCCCCAGCCCAAAGGCAGCCGCAATCCACTCCGACATATCCCCAAAGAGAAAGAACAGAAAGACAAATAATGAAGTAACCGCGCTGGCTTTTAGCCAGTCACGGACAAGAAGATATGTCAGGCATAGAACAATGGCTCCCAAAAGGAGCGAGACAAGCATCGAACGGATAGCTTCAGAGAAATACAGTTCGGTGGCATTGATCCAAAATAGACGCAATACAGGCTGAATCGCAAGCAGGAACGGGGCAAAGGTTCCCCGTTCCAAAAACCTGATCGAAGCCTGAAAAAACGATCTTCCCGCTTTCAAATCGCTTCCCATTTCCCTGTCAGCAGTAAATCGATCAGTTCCCGCAGCGCGCCGTGGCCGCCGGGCCGGCTCAAAACAAAGTCTGCGGCCCGCAGGACCTCCGGATAGGCGTCCGCGACTGCAACCGACCAGGCGGCAATCTCGAAACAAGGCAGATCGTTGAGATCATTGCCGACGTAAACGACATTCTCCGCCCTGATCTTTTTGTGCGCCAGGGCTTCCCGCATCACGCGCCCCTTGTCGTGGACCGCCACCCCGTGAATGGCATCCACGCCCATTTTTTTGGCGCGCGCCGCAACGACCGCGTTGACCTCTGATGACAGGATCAGCACCTCAATGCCGCGCGCCCGCAGCTCCTTCACCCGGATGCTGTCGCTGCGATAGGCGGCCACGAATTCGCGGCCATCCTCATCCACCCAGACGCGGTTATCGGTAAGGACACCGTCGAAGTCGCAGATGATCAGGTCGATCCTCTCAGGCATAGATCGCTTCATCCGGCCGGGAACGACCATCTCCAGCCCGCTGGCTGCCAGCGCCTCGTATTTCGCCCAGTCGGAAAGGTTATCGATATCGACCGTGTAACGCGGATCGATTACCAGCGGATAGATTACGTCACCCGTTAGCGACTTCTTCTGCTCGATCGTCGCAACGCGGATCGCATCGATGTGTCCCGTCTGCCAGTAGACCGGCGGCAGGATCTGGCGCGGCGCATTGTACGGTTCGGCGATGCCGGGCACTTCGAGCAAAGATCTCAGCGGGCGGCCTTCGCCTGCAAAGCGCCACATCTTGTGCGGGTTTTGTCCCGCGGGGACCACGCCGCGCACGCAATCGGCGTCGGCATGCTCCAGCAGGGTCTTTACCGCGGCATCCACACAATCCCTCGGGCGGATTGGCGAAGTCGGGCGCAGCTGGATGAGGACCTCGGGCCTGTAACCTTCGTGTTCCGCAAGCCAGGCCAGGGCATGTTCGAACACCGGCAGATCAGTCGTGTTGTCCTGGGACAGCTCGGCCGGACGCAGAAAGGGAGTCTCCGCGCCATGCGCGCGGGCGACGGCCGCAATCTCGGGATCATCCGTCGAGACGATGACCCGCGTGACACACTGTGCCTGTTTGGCCGCGGCAATACTCCAGGCGATCAGCGGATACCCCGCAAAGGAGCGGATATTCTTGCGCGGAATGCCTTTCGAGCCGCCGCGGGCAGGGATTAATGCAAGTGTCTCAGTCATCAGTGTCCAGTTATCAGTTATCAGTAATCAGTAATCAGTAGTCAGTGGCGTTGAATACTGCTCACTGAACACTGCTCACTGATTACTGGGAATCACCACGCCGTCCAGCCGCCATCCACCACGACGTTGTTGCCGGTCATGTAGGAGGAGGCATCCGAGGCGAGGAACAACAGCGCGCCGTTCATTTCATCCTTCTTGGCCATGCGGCCGAGGATGGTCTTGGCGGAATAATTGCCGACGAAATAATCTTCATGGTTGTTGAATACGCCGCCGGGCGTCAGGGCATTGACGCGGATCTCCGTCCCGGCATAGTAAGCGGCCAGATACCTGGTAAAGCCCATCACACCGGCCTTGGTCACGGTGTAATAGACCGGCTTGAACGCCACCCGTTTGCCTTCCTTGACGTAAATACGCTGGTCGGGTCCATTCAGCCCATAGGTCGAGCAAATGTTGATGACACTTCCCTTTTTGCCCTGTGCGATCATTGGCTTGACACAGGCCTGCGTCATCAGGAACATGCCGGTCAGGTTGACATTCAGCGCCGAGTTCCACAGGTCGAGGGGATAATCCTCGAACGCGCCGGGGGTGATGCCCTTGTTGACCGCGTCCGGGTCGAACTTGGGATCGAGCGCCGCGCTGTTGACGAGCACATCCAGCCGCCCGAACGCCGCGAGCACCTTTTCGACAGCCGCGTTCACAGAGTCGGGTTGGGTGATGTCGGTGGGAAGGGCCAGGGCCTGGTATCCGCTCTTCGAGAGCGACTCCGCGACGGCGTGCGAAGCGGGACCGTTCAAGTCCACCACCGCAACTGCCGCGCCCGCTTCGGCCAGGGTCCTGCAAAATTCCGCGCCGAGCAATCCCACTCCGCCCGTCACAATGGCCACGCGTCCGGTCAGATCGAATTTTTCCTGAATTGTCATATTTTCCTTGTGGTGTAGGACGGGATGACATCCCGTCTTACGGTTCTGCCGTGTAAATGGAATCGCCCGCCGACTTATGGGCCAGATGCAAACCGGCAATCAGCGCCGGCACGTCGTCCGAAACATTCGCGCCGTCATCGAACAAGGCCAGCACCGCCTTGCCGGCCTTGATATTCGCCTGCATGATCTCCACACCCTTTTCGAAATTCGTCCGCTCCAGTGCCGTCGCCGAGTCGAAACGGTCTGGCAGGACGTAACAGCCGCGTCCCGTATAAAAATAAACCGCGCCCGGTTCATTGGTGTAGATCATGACATCCTCAGGCAGTTCGTTCAGATAACCCATTGCCTTTGCATCGTACCATTGGAAGGAGGCATACCCAAGCCCGTGCCTTGGCCAATTATCAACCGTGATGGACTGTTTGGATATCGAAACACCCAGGATCAGCAAGGTCATGATAACAACGACTGCACGGTTTTTGTTTCGCATCCAGATCCCAAACACAACCAGCAGGACCAGGAGCGAGACGAGCACAGGCGAAAGGATGCGGAGCTTGAACTTGGTCGCGGCATCGAACATCAGCATGGAGGCGACGATGGAAGCCAGATAGGCGAAGATGTACAAGCCGGTGGTAAACGAGATGACTTCCCGGACTTCCTTCCCAGCCCCGGCCTGGTGAGGCTTCGACAGATATTTCCAACCCGTCACGACGACCCACACGAGCACCGCGCCCAAAACAAGGAGGATCAGCCCTTCGATGAGTCCGGCCTGTTTGACGGCCGCCTGCCGCCAGGATTCGACGGGAATAAAGAATTCCGAGAACACGCGCAGCCCGGGATCGATATTTTCGGAGGTCAGCGGATGCCAGGCAAAGGCCCGGTTGGTGGCATTCACTCCTGCGAGCCGGTTGCGGATGAACCAGCCGAGGGCCCATGGCAGGACGCTGGCCAGGAAGATCGCGATGCCGGTCAGCCTCTTTCTCCAGTCCGTGTGCAGCACGAGCAGCGCAACAACGAAGGTTGCCACCAGGGCCAGCCCGGCGTAGCGCGTCAGGTAGGCCAGCCCGACGAACGTTCCGCAGGCGATCAGCCACAACCAGTGATGATCGCGCTCGAAATACAGGTCGAACATCCAGAAGGCCAGCAGGGAAAGAAAGATGAAGAGCGGCTCGCTCATCGCCACGGCATGGATCTGGAACATGTCGCTGCTCGTGACGAACAGGGCTGCCAGGACCAGCCCGGCCGTCAGCGAGGGCGTCATGCGCCAGCCCAGCACACCCAGCAGGCCGGCGTTCAAACCGAACAGCAGGGCATTGACCCAGCGCGCGCTGCGGAATGGATCCATGCCGAATATTCCAAAGAATGCCAGGACGGATGAAAACGCCGGCGGGAAGTGCGTCACCGGCTGGTTGGATGCCAGCCAGGCTTCGCGATAACCATGACCCGCGCCGATACTGCGGGCACCCGCGATGTAGGCGATCGAATCGTCAGAAAGCCCAAGCCCGTCGGGGGTTGCCTGGATGATGAGGAACATCCCAATCAGGATGAGCAGCCCGAGGGCGAGGAACGAGGCGAGACGGGGTCGAATGGGAAACATAAATATGCTCCTCGACCTCTCCTTCAGAGTGAGAGGTCGAGGAGAGTATAACGCTAATGGTTATTCAAATAACCCTGATCTTCAAGGTATTTGACGATCACCCGGGCATTCTCTTCAGGAGTGGCACCGTAGCCTTTGATCGTGATCTCCGGCTCGATCGGCGGCTCGTAGGGATCGTCCACCCCGGTAAAGCCCGCTACCTTACCTGCCTGCACCGCCTGGCGCGCCTTCGCATACAAACCTTTGACGTCGCGCTGTTCACAAACTTCAACGGGGGTATCCATATAAACAGTGACAAAATTCTCGCCAATCATCTTGCGAGCTTCATTGCGTGTGGCTCGATACGGGCTGATCGCGGCACAAACCACCGCGCCGCCGGCATGGACGATCTCGCCGGCCACGAAGCCGATCCGCAGGATGTTCGTATCGCGGTCTTCCTTGCTGAAGCCGAGTCCCTTCGAGAGATGCGTGCGGACCACATCCCCGTCGAGGATGGCGATCTCGCGTCCGCGCTCGAGCAGGAGCGAGGTCAGCACCTGGGCGGTCGCGCTCTTGCCGGAGCCGCTCAGCCCGGTGAACCAGATGCAGAAGCCCTGCTTGTGGCGCGGCGGATACATCTCGCGCAGGATCTCCGCAGTCTCGGGACGGGTGAACCATTCGGGCAGGAGTCTGCCTTTGGCGAGATAATCATCGCGCACCTGCGTGCCCGAGATGTTGAGTGTCTTCGCGCCCGCCGGGATATCCTTGCCTTCGACGTAGCGATCTTCATCGGGAAGATAGACGAGTTCCTCGAAGGGAATCATCTTGACGCACAACTCGTCTTCGTACTGCTTCATCATCTCCTGGGCGTCGTACGGACCGTAGAACGGCTTGCCCGTCGAATCCTTCCCCGGCCCGGCGTGGTCGCGCCCGACGATGAAATGATTCGCACCGTGGTTGCGGCGGATGATGGCATGCAGCAGTGCCTCCTTGGGTCCGGCCATGCGCATGGCCAGCGGGAGCAGGCTGAGCGTGGTGCTGTTCCTATCGTAATAGTTCTCGACCAGGGCCTTGTAAATGCGGACGCGGGTGTAATGATCCACGTCGCCGGGCTTGGTCATTCCCACCACGGGGTGGATGATGAGCGAGCCTTTGACCTGGGCGGCGGCCCGTTTGGTCAGCTCTTCGTGGATGCGGTGCAGAGGATTGCGGGTCTGGAAGGCCACAACGTTGGCGTTGCCCATCTTCTCGAGCATCTCCCGCACCTGGGCAGGGGTCCGGCGCAGCTCGACAAAGTCGTAATACTTGGGCAGGTTCACAACCTTGATGGGACCGGAAATGCAGACCTTGCCCCAGCGCTCCATCTCGGAGATCATCGGGTGGCGGGGATCGGTGGAGCCGTAGGCCCGGGCCGCTTCCGTTTCCGCATCCCAGTGATAGACCTCATCGAGCGTCATGATCGCGATCACGTCGTTATTGGTATTGCGCAGGACAATGTCCTCGCCCACGGTCGGCAGTTCCTTCGGATCAGCCGTCAGCGTGATCGGAAGCGGCCAGAGCGTTCCATCGGCGAGGCGCATCTCGTGCAGGACACGTTCGTAATCTGCCTTACCCATAAAGGTTGTCAGGGGTGAAAAGCCGCCGGTGGCGAGCAGTTCAAGGTCACAAAGATTGCGCATGGTGATCTTGATGGAGGATAGCTTGGGTGCGCGGGACAGCAGTTCTTCGCGCTCTTTGTCCGTCACAACCAGATTCACCAGGTTTCCCCCGTACGGGGCGATGAGTTTTGCTTTCGACATTGTTTCTCCTTATCGTGCAACAGTTTTCTGTCAATTTTTAGGCATGCGGCGCAATTATATCCTAAAATTCAGTCAATGAATTTTGGAATCTGGCCTGGACCTGGCAGGTCCCGGCTTGCCTCCCCCAATGTGGATGGGGATCACTCATTTATTCGATACAGAATGAGGAATCAAAAGTTTCTTTTGCGGTCTGAGAAAGATCTGACATGCCGCCCACGCTCTGACAGACCTGCCGGACAACGTAGGGATGAGAATTCTTCATCAGGCGATGGATTTCCCGCAGGCTTTCCACATTGCCGGCGCGGGCATAGGCCTGAAGGAACGGTATCCATTCAATATCGTCCCCGGCAGCATAACCTTCTTTGAGTGCCTGATTGCCCAGTGCCAAAACTTCATCCCAGTCGTCGTGCTGGCGGGCCAGGGAGGCTTTTTCATAGTAATAGCACCATTCATGAGCAGGCTCGGGGCCGAAGACAACCTGC
Source organism: Anaerolineales bacterium (assembly GCA_049697155.1). Classification (GTDB taxonomy): domain Bacteria; phylum Chloroflexota; class Anaerolineae; order Anaerolineales; family Villigracilaceae; genus Defluviilinea. The sequence goes on along the minus strand of JBAVVF010000423.1, from coordinate 5,721 downwards.
GGCGGTATATGGGCTGCGGACTGCAGGTCGATCAGGTTGATGTCCGAGTGAGGCGCGATCAGGGTCAGGCGTTCCTCCTCGAACTGGGAGATTTCAGGCCGGGTCCCATCTATGACCTGGACACACGATCTCGGAGTGGGCATGCTCAGGACCAGTATATTTTGATAGTCCGTCACCGAACGGATCGTCCTGCGGTTGTCATGTTCCTGCCCCCCGTTTGACAATATCTTGAGCAGGGAGTACTTGTTCAGGACGGCCGCGGACACTCCCGGACGAATTTGGTCGTCGGGGATCCCCTCCGGGTAGTAGATCAGATTTGCGGGCCCCCAGACAAAATAATCCTCCTGGATCGTGGTGATCGGGTAATTGGCAACCAGGGTCGTATCCATTTTGAGCTGCGGGATGCGCCAGGCGACCTGCCACCAGAACGCCCGCAGTGACTCTGTATCGTTGACTGCCCGAAGCGCATTGGCATGATGAGTAAACATGGCAACGGTCACCAAAAGCGAAAGCAGACCCCAGCGGACGGCCCGCGAGGACAACAGGAACATGATCGAAATCAGGATCAACGCCGAACCGGGGGAGCTTACCAGTGTATAGCGTGAATAGTCACCGAAATCAGCCTGCCGGTTGACAAGGATCACGGGGATCAATCCCGCAGCGACTGTGGCAATGCCCAGGATCAGGGCTTCCCAGCGCCAGTCGCGAGTTTCAGGCTCAGGCACCTCTGCCTCGTCGAAAGGCCGCACAAGCCAGTACACCAGGAGCAGAAATAAAGCGATAAAGATAAATGCGGTCAGCAATTGGTCCAGCGTCGCGATGTAGCCGAACAATTGATAGAAGGGAACCGCCCAGGCAAAGAAGGCGGCGCTGAGGGAATTCGAAAGCAGGTGCACCAGCCACCAGACACTCGTGGCCAAGGGCAGTTCCCTGAATTGCGCGATTTGAGCGCCGATATCCGTGGCGCCGCGTTCGCTCTCGAAAAAGAAAAGGCGCCATACCAAAAAGAAGACCGGGATTGCCAGAGAGGGATAAGCCCATTGAATTGCCTTCATCCCCTTTTGGAGCAGGGTGCTCTTCGAGCGCGCGGCAAGCAAGAACACGCACGCCCATCTCAAAAACTCAAAGCCAAGGTACCACTCCATCTGGCCGAGATACAGCCATCCGAGCAAAATGGAGAGGATGTGCAGCAGCACTTTGTAAATCCGGCTTTCCAGCAGGACGGCTTTGACGGTCAAGGCAATCGAGAGCAACGCGGCCGCGAGCCCGACGATGTGGCTTTGATAGTCGATCGCGTTCGGCTGCGACAGAAAACCGGGGTAGATCAGGAAAAGCACGGCAGCCAGAAAAGCTGCGCGGCGCTGACGGGGCCAGAGCATCTGCAGCACCCAGAGAAAGCAAACACTCGAGAGCAGCCGGAAAAAATAAGCACTCAGGTTGTAATAGAGCGGATTATTCCCAAACAAAGTATAGGCCGGCCGCATGACCAGCGCGCGGGCCGGACGATCGATGCTGAAAATATCAGCGAACACCCCCGGCCCATATGCATCGGCCGAATACATCAGATACCAATCATCATTCACATATCCGATCTGACTGACGCGCGGCAGGTAGACCAGAGCAGCGATCACCAGCAGCAGGAGGAACAGAACGATATTCTCATGGCGGGCAAATATGGTTTTCTTCATTGAATACTGTATTTTATTGAGCAACAGATTTACCGGGAATTCTTGTTATAAACAATATCCAAAATTTTAGCACAAAAGCCCTCCGAGCCGTCCGAGGCTGGATGACGACTGCGAAAGATTTAGCAGGTGAGGATGAAGAGCGAGTTGTGTCAGAACCTTACAGGTTGACGACGCGGCCCGTTTCCTGGGATTCGTACGCCGCCAGCGCGAGACGCAGGGCCTGGACGCCATCGTACAGGCTGCAGCGCGGTTCAGACTCCCCGCGGGCTGTTTCTACAAAATGACGCGTTTGCGCCACGAAGAGCTGGTTCCGCTCGAAGCCTGCGGGCGGGGGAAACGCTTCCAGGACAGGGGCCGGCGGAAGGTCCGCGTAGGAGCCGAAAGCGGCCGGCAGTTTGTAATGCTGGAGAATTCCATCGGCATTATCCCAGCGCAGCGTCCCCTGCGTCCCGACAATTTCCAGGCGGTGAACCGGCGGGCGCTGGAAATAATTGACGTGCACTCCGCCGATCGCGCCGCTTGCAAACTTCAATCCGATCTCGGCGGCATCTTGCACGTCAACTTCAAGAGGCGAAATGTGACTGTTGAAGGACCAGAGCGCTTCGGCGTCGCCAAGCAGATAACGCAAATAATCGAGCGGATGGGTCAGCGTGACGATGACACCGCCGCCCAAATCGGCCCGCGCCGCGTACCCCTGGCGATAATCCTCCCAGGGATGCCACTGCGGGAGATATTCGCCCCAATGCGCATGGACGGTCAATACCCTGCCAAGCGCACCGGATTGAATGAGCTCACGCGCTTTATTCAGCGTGGGATGGTAACGGAACTGGAAACCAACCAGGATTTTGCTGCCGCTTTGCGCGGCAGCTCTCTGCAAAAGGTCGAGTCGTTCCAGCGAATGCGAGACAGGCTTCTCCAGAAGGATGTGGCAGCCGGCCTCGGCGGCCGGGATGGCGACATCCAGATGCAGGGATGTGGGGTTCGCGACGATGACAGCCTGCGGCCTGTGTTTTTGCAGGGCCTGCTGCAGATCTGTTTCCACGGGGAAGCCGGCCAGTTCATCATCGGGCAGGGTGGCCTTGCGCGTGCGCAGCAGAACGATGTCCTTTTCGCCAAGCGCGATCAGGTTGCGAAAATGTCTTCTTCCAATGGAGCCCAGACCTGCGATGAGGAATTTCATAGAGCCTTTCTTTACCACGAAGGACACAAAGTATCACCAAGGATAATAAAAGGGCTTTTTCCTTTGTGTTCCTTCGTGCCCTTTGTGGTTAAAAAATCACCAACTTGAATCTTTCTCATATCTCCACTTGATCAACATCTCACCCGCGACCTCCTTGAAGACAGCCTTATCGCGCGCGGTGAAAAGTCTTTGCCAGTTGCCGGCCTGTCCCTTGGGGAGGAAGGAAGCGATGTCTTCGTTGCGTTTGGCCTGCCACTCCTCGTCAGGGTTGGAGGACATTTCGTCTGTGATGGCTTTGTCGAGCAAACGATCAGCCTGGACGCCGAGGAACTTCCAAAGCTTTTGCATCTCGTCAAACGGATACTGGAGCAGATCCTCGTATCGCAGGCTGTGATAATGATCTCCGAACAACCTGCGCCCTTCCTCTTCGGTTTCCTGCAGATTTGTTACCCAGCCCATCGCCACACGGCGGATAACCGACTCGGTAAAGATCGAACGCGCGCCGTTTGTGAATTGTGTCTGGTCCCTGCGAAGTTCCTCGATGATGCGCCTGTCTTCCGCTTTCAGGAACTTCGATTCCTCGACCAGGTTGCGGAACCGCTCCGAGATCAGGACGTCGCGCCCATCCCGGACGATGTAGACCAGCTTCGCATCCGGATAGACTGCGTGCATGTCACGGACGGCCTGCCCGTGGACCGTGGAGGAGGGGCTCTTGTCGCCGACGATGTGCTTGCCCTCTTTTGCCGCGTCGCGCTCCAGGATGAAGTCTGCGGCGGCGCGCAGGACGAGGGACGAGAGGTCGCGACCCTGATTCCAGCGGTTGGATCTGCGGGTCAGCCACTCCTCCGCTTCCGGCGTGTTCACCAGCGACTTGAGCAATGGCTGGCGCGTGAAGAAGTGCGCCTGATAACTGCAGTGCACTTCCGGGTGCAGACGGGCAAGCCGCATGAGCAGCGTTGTTCCCGAGCGGGCGTGACCGAAGATGAAGAACTTCTCGCGCGGGAAGAACTGCCGGATCTCGGCCACTTCCTGCGGCGTGATAGCGGGGATTGGATTGCGTTTCTTTCTTTTGGCATCGCCTTTGAGCAGGATGCGGGCGGCGGAGCGAAAGCGGGAAAGCATTATTTACGAGTCTCCAGGTCTTTCAATCGTTTTTGAATCGCTTGAGCAATTTTATCCATTAATTCCCTGTCATGTTCCGGGTCGAATTTTGGGGCACTGCCGAGATCGCTCATCCAGATCGGTTTTCGGCGCTGCTCGTCCGGCTCATCGGCATAACGCGGCACGATGTGGGCATGCAGGGCGCGCTCTGAGTTCCCGAGGATCTCATAATTGATCAATACCGCGCCGGTGACTTCGAGCAGCGCGTCGCCGACGATCGACATATCCCGCAAATATACTTCGCGATCTGCGACGGGCAAAGCATTCAAATCCAGCACCACCGGATCGGAGAGCAGGATGGAATAACCGCAGGTGATCTGCGTATCGGCCAGCACTGCCCAACCGGATGGCATGCGGCAGATCACAGCCGGATTCTTGTTTTCATGTGCCATTTCAACGCGTTGATGAATTAAGGTTGACATTCGATTTTTACCTCTTCCAATTCAGCATCACCAGGCCGGCCAGACAAACCAGAATCCCAAAAATATTCACCCACGAAATCTTATCTTTGAAAAGAAAGATCGCGACCGGGACCAGGATCAGCGAGGCAATCACATTGACCAGCACTGCCGCGATGCCCAGATGCCATCCGGCACGATAGGTGAGCAGGAAGCCAAATTCGATGCCAACAATGGCAACCGCCAGCCCAACGCTTGCCCAGTTGAGCTGTTTTAATTCCGCCATGATTCCCTTTGCGGCAGGGAAGAAAAAGAACCCGAGCAGGGTGACTACAAAGGCAACGGCGTAGGTGACGAGCAGGGAAACCGTGAAATTCACATGGGAGGGTGTGCTCTTGGCAGTAAAGTGATAGAGGGCGCTGGAGACAATGGCCAGCGTAATGGAAAAGTAGAACAGGAACATATTGCGTTTTCCGATCATAATATTAAGCTGCCGCGGCCGGCGAAACCGGGATGGGATATTCCCTGGATTTTCCTCAAAATTTAGATGTCCGAATATTATTACAACACATCTCAAAAACAATTTTTCGTCACACCTGCACCGACCGTGATGGCGCCCTGGCGCCATCATGCGGTGTTGCGAGGAGGGTGTTGTTCCCGACGAAGCGTCGCCGTGGCGCCGTGGCGACACAATCTCAAACATGGCTAAAAAGTGCTCAACTTTGCATGGGATTGCTTCGCTTCGCTCGCAACACTTGCGCCTGCGCGCAGTGCAGGTGTGACGGTGCGGAGGCGTTTTTGAGACAAGTTCTAGTCAAAGCCGATGGCGTTATTGGTAATCGTGAGTCCTCGTACCGCAGTGGTATCGGTTAGACAGATATAGTCTACTCTTGGCGTGGATGGTTTTGGTCCATTTTGATATCCGGCTCCCCAATAACAACCGGACAGGATTGTTACAACAGCCGATCCTTTTTCGCTTATGCCAAAAGCGAAGGTAAAGCATTCTCCCTGGTCGTTTGGTTCGTACATCCCCATGGAAAGGTTCACGGGACCGTCGGATTTGTTGACTAATTTAATTTGCACCTTGGTTCCCAATAGCTTTGCAGGAGCCGGCTGGTAGCAATCAGGCGTGGGACTTGCATTAGTCACTGGCGCGATGATCGGAGTTTCCAGAGCGACGGTTGGCAATGTTACCAGCGTTGCCAACTCTGTAGAAGGCGTGGGGAGGATGGGCGTGGGGGGAACGGGGGTATCCGTCGGAAGCGCGGACTGAGTCATGGCAATCTCGGTCATT
>JBAVVF010000422.1:0-8674 GCA_049697155.1 Anaerolineales bacterium | reverse complement strand
GCATCTGGGTCAGGATGCGCTGGTAGACGTCCTCCATGCGCAGGGAGGCGTTCATCGCGGCCGCGCCTTCCGCCAGGGCGGTCATCACACGCGCCTGGCGCTGGCTCTCGGTGTACAACCGGGCATTCAACACGGCGATCCCGGCCTGATCCGCGATGGCCTGCATGAGTTCCAGTTGTTCATCCGAAAAGGCATTGGGGGCCGGATGGACCAGGGTCAGCACCCCCACCAGCTGCTCACGGGCCAGCAGCGGGACACAGATCGCCGACTTGACACCGGACCTGTCAATGGCATCATCCGGGCGCATCAGCCAGCGTTCGTCTTTGCTGGTATCGAGGACCAGCGCGCCCTTGCGGTTGCGGGTGACCCAGCCGGCCAGTCCGCGTTCCATCGTATCACGCAGCTGTTGTGTCGTATGTTCATGGAATTGTTTGCCGTAGACCATGGTTGCATCGATGGCTTTCCCCGTGTCGTCCAGCACAACAATACTGCCCCGATCACCGCCCACGTTCTGCATCGTTTCATACAGCACCCGCTGCAGCACGGTGCGCAGATCGAGCGCGGTGGCCACCTCGCGGCTGACGTGGTAAAGGAGCTCAAGGAGCGCTTTGGTACGATTCTGTTCCTGCGTGAGAGACATGATACCCGGTTATGCCTGAAGCCAGTAATTGCCGATCCATTTCGGCAGACGAATAGCATCCATCGCTGTACAAAGTATAGCACAATCAACTACGGTACAATTGCGCCCATGGCACTCGATATTTCCCGCATAAAAGCCCTGTGCTTTGACGTGGACGGCACCCTGAGCGACACCGACGACTACTACGCCCGGAAGATCGTGGACCTGCTCCCCCGTTTTTTATTTCCCAACCCGATGCAGACGGCCCGGCGGCTGGTCATGTGGGTCGAAGCGCCCGGCAATGCCCTGTTGGGCTTTGCCGATACCATTGGCATCGACGATGAAATGACGGCGCTGATCGACTGGATGAATCGCCATCGCCAGCATTCAAAGAAGAATTTCCTGCTCGTGCCCGGCGTGGACGAGATGCTTGCCCGGCTGTACGGACGTTATCCCATGGCGGTCGTCAGCGCACGGGACGCGCAGAGCACCCTGCGTTTTCTGACCCAGTTTGACCTGCACAAGTACTTTGATGTAATCATCACCGGCCTTTCCGCACCCCACACGAAGCCCTACCCGGACCCGATCCTGCTGGCCGCCGAAAATATGAGCGTCAAGCCCGAAGAATGTCTCATGATCGGCGACACCACCGTGGACATTCGCGCTGGAAAAGCCGCCGGTGCACAGGCTCTCGGCGTCCTGTGCGGCTTTGGCGAAGAGCCCGAATTAAGGCAGCTGGGGGCAGATCACATCCTGAAAAGCACCAGTGAATTGACCGAATTGTTTGACGGGCCCAGCCTGGGGAATTAACGCTGCCCGATTTACTCGTGATCCACATGGCGCCCGAACCAGGGATTCCGCTTCTGGGCGATCGCTTCCAGCTTCCTGCGATACTCGACAATGGCGTGATCTCCGACGACGGGTCCAAAGAATTTGAACATCGCCAGAATAAAAAGATACCAGCGCTGCAAAATGGGAATCCCGCGCCGGAATTCCCCATCCGGGCGGCCCAGGTAGCGAATATCCCCAATGTGAATGTATCCCATGGCCAGCAAGGGAATGACGGTGACGATATCGGTTGTATTCACCACCCGATAGATCGGCGACCTGAATTCCCGGTCGTAACGCCGGTCGCCGACGCGCGGGCTTCCAAACGTATAGCAGGCCGCGATCATTTCCCGGATCCCCAGGTGATGCTCCAGGCTCTGGGTGGCGATCGTGGCCAGTGCCGCGCCCAGGGAGTGACCTGTGATGTACAGGGGCGTATCTTTTAGTTTCAGGACATTCTTTTGGACGTCCCGCGCCACGCTCGCATAAGCAGTTCGAAACCCGCTGTGGATCCGGCCCTCCAGGACCGAAACCTTCATGGCCGCCGCGTCCACCACAATATCGTGTCGTTTTGCAGTCTCCGTTCCCCGGAAAGCGAGCACGGCATAGCCATCGCTGCTTCTTGCCAGGAATGCCTGCGTATCGGTCTCGACCGAATTGAAGGTTTCGAGCAGCTCAAAACCGCCGCTCTTCAGTTTAAGAGTAAACAGCCGGCGCGGCTGACCCGGCTCTTCGAATTTGTCATAGGCGAGATGCGCCATCGAGGCCAGGATCCAGGCCATGCGGTCGGAGTAGGCCGCGCGCGTGATCGGCGGGGACAGCAGGTTGTCCTTCTCTTTGAAGTAGGCCCGGGCTTGCCGGAGCTCCGGTGACATACTGCGGGGCTTTTTACGGGTGGGTGACTGTTTGACCGCCATATCGTCTCTCCTTTTCGCACTCGCATCATCACTATACAGAAATCCCCTTGAAAAGTCAATTCACTGTGTCGACTGCAGTCGGAAGGCGATCACTTCGCTCCAGAGCAGGATGGCCAGCAAAAAAATGTAAAATACCACTCCCTTCAGCCAAAAGCTGGGAATGACCAGCGCCAGAGTGGCCCAGGTGTAAATTGCCAGGTTCTTCCATTGAGCATTTTTTTGAAAGACACGTCCCAGCAGGAGCATGCCCGGCATGAGCGTGAAGCCAAGCACGGCAAAAAACGCGTCATGCAGGAAGCCGTACCAGGTATAGGATGTGCGCCCAATGGTCGGTTGGGAGGTAAAGACCATGCCCGCCACGGCAAATCCCGCCAGGATCAGCAGAGTTGTGGCAAATTTTTCCTTCAGGGCCAGCTTCAATCCGTAAGCAAAGAAAGCCATCAGGGCCCCACAGACAAAAAACGTGACCGTCATCAGCCAGCCATAGGGGCCGAGCGCCAGCCCGCTGGGCCAGTCGATCACCGGCCCCAGCGGATCCCACCCAAGAGTACGCATGAAATCATCCTGCACAATGGTCAGCCCGCTAACGATAGTCGCAAACAGGACGGGGGCAAGGATGCCGGCCAGGGCAGCCAGTTTGATCAAACGCGATTTACTCATAACATCAAATTACTGATAAGTTCCTTTCCATAGTCGCAAATGGTAGCATAATTTCTGTTCTCGTGTAGAATACGCACACATGTCGCTGCGAGGAGTGACGCCAGCAATCCCCTCGCACACGGAGGAAAACTTATGCCCTATGAGATGATCCTGACGGAAATACGCGGAAGAGTTGGACTCATCACATTGAATCGACCCCAGGCTCTGAATGCCCTCAACAATCAGCTCATGCGTGAATTAATGGACGCGCTGGAAGCCTTCGATCAAAACGAGGCGGTCGGCGCGCTGGTTATTACGGGGAACGAAAAAACCTTCGCGGCCGGCGCGGACATCAAGGAGATGGCCGATCAATCCGTCCAGCAAATGATGGACCGGGATCACGTGGCGGTCTTTGGCAGGATTCGCACGATCCGGAAGCCAGTCATCGCGGCGGTCTCGGGCTGGGCCCTGGGCGCAGGCTGCGAGATCGCGCTGGCCTGCGACATGATCGTCGCCTCGGAGTCGGCCAAGTTTGGCCAGCCGGAGATCACGATCGGCGTGATTCCAGGCGCCGGCGGAACCCAGCGCCTGACCCACGCGGTGGGGAAAGCCATCGCCATGGAAATGATTCTGAACAACCGCACCCTGACCGCCCAGGAAGCCTATCAGTTCGGAATGGTGAATCGGGTGGTCGCCGTGGAGGGATATTTGGAGGAAGCGCTCAAACTGGCGGAAGAGATCGCCGGACGCGCTCCGGTTGCTGTCCGCGTCGCAAAGAAAATGATCAACCAGGCCTTCGAACTATCGCTGTCCGAGGGACTCGCCGCGGAAAAGCAGGAGTTCTACAACCTGTTCGCCACACAAGATCAGCGGGAAGGCATGCAGGCCTTCATCGAAAAACGCAAGCCCAATTGGAAAGGTACATAGTCTTCTAGTCGGATAGTCCTCTCGTCAGTCAGAAAGTGCATTGATGGCGGTTATGTTCAGAAACGGCAAGCCGCCCCAATGGTTGCCCTGATCAGGGACGATTGCACGGCCATTCGACATAGATGGTTACTATGCTTGATTACAACAAACTAAAAGCCTCCTTTGAAGCCCTGGAGCTTGCCGATAAGCCGGTCATCGCGCACGCCTCGTTGAGACCGTTTGGATACATCGAAGGCGGCGCCGAGACTGTCCTGCGCGCCATGCTGGATTCATTCGCCAGCCTGATCATGCCCACCCATACCTACAAAACGGAGATCATCCCCGAGATGGGGCCGCCGAACAACGGCCTGACCTACGGCAGCGGGCGCGCCAGGAATCAGATGGCTGAGCCGTTTGATCCAGCCATGCGCGCCGACCCTCTGATGGGCATTCTGCCTGAAACACTGCGCAATCATCCTTCTGCCACACGGACCGCGCATCCGATCCTTTCCTTTGCTGGCATCAACGCGGACCTGACGCTGTTCACACAGACCCTCTACGAACCGCTGGCTCCCATCGGCGCGCTGGCAGAACAGGACGGCTGGGTAGTGCTCATCAACATTGACCACACGGTCAACACCAGCATTCACTATGCTGAAAAAATGGCCGGGAGAAAACAATTCGTCCGCTGGGCATTGGTCGCCGACCGGGTGGTGGAATGTCCCGGTTTTCCCGGCGATTCGACGGGCTTCCAGGCCATCGAGCCATACATCGCTCCGGATACGCGCCGCGTCAATATCGGGGAAGCATTCGTGCAGGCCGTGCCGTTGCAACGATTATTTCATGTAGTCCAGGAATTGATCAAAAAAAATCCGCTCGCCCTGCTGTGCGAACGGATGGACTGTGAGCGATGTAAGGCAGTGAAGGCTACTGGAACGTAATCTCTTCCACCCGCCAGCTCTCCTCCCCCATCAACTTCATCAGGCGTTCGAGGACTTCCGTGCAGACCCGCGTGGTATCGTTGGGAAAATCGATCAGGTGTCCCTTGCCATTCTCGAAGATCTGGAAGCTGAACCGGTCGCGCCCATGGAAGGAAATCAGCGTGCCGTAGATGGTCTTGATGCGCCGCTTGTCGCGCTCCCGGTCCCCCGTGGAGCGCAGGATGACCGTGATCTGCTGCGGCGGATGATCCTTGTCCTTTTCCTCCTGAGCCAGGGGAACATACAGTGAGGGCAGGATATCGGGGGACTGCGCCTGGACCGGTCCAATCGGCTGGACCGCCAGCACTTCATGGGCGGTCTCAGGTTGCTGCGACTCCCTCTGCGGAATCTCCACCTCGATTGCTTCGGGCTGCAGATGCGGCTCACTGACGGGCCGCTGATCGACCGCGGGTTCCGGACGTGCGGCAATTTCCGCGTTCTCGAACGAGGGCTGCCACTGGATGTCCCAGTCATCCGGGAAGTTATCCGGCGGGGGCGGCATGTCATCAAAGCCGGCATCAGGCACATACGCTGCGGGCTTCTCGCTCACCTGTCGAATCGGCGGCGGGATACTGGGCTTTGTCGGAATCTTCCTGCTCTGCGGAACATTCGGCTTGGGCGGCTGAGCGGCCGGGGGAACAGGATCCGCTTTCGGCTTCGGAGGAGCCGGATTATTCGCGCTAAGCGGAGCCGCAGGCGAAGTCGAAGCGTTCGTCCCGGGCGGCGATTCCAGCGACTCGAGGATCTTGATCTCCGTCCGGATCACATCGACCAAAATCTTGGGCGGCGTGCTGCCGGTATCCACCTTGCCTTCGACGATCACGATCTGACCGACTTTGAGCAGTTCATGCGTTTTCTGCCAGGTCTTCGGGAACAGCACAAGTTCAATGTTGCCCTGGATATCTTCGAGGGTGACGAAGCCCATCGGCTTGTTGGTCTTGGTGGTATAGGGCCGCACTGCGGTGATCAGACCGGCCACGCGCACTTTCTCTTCATGCTGCGCGTCGTGCAGCTGCCCCGAGAAATAACTGACGATCTGGGCAAAGGTCTGCTGATACGGCGTAAGAGGGTGATCGGAAACGTACAAGCCGATCAGCTCACGCTCCCAGTTCAGCATCTCGCGCTTATCCACGTTGTTGACGTCGGGCAGCTGGATGTCTTCGCTCACGCCGGTGATCTCGCCGAAGAGCGACATCTGCCCCGCCTCCGCCGCACGGAAGTGGTTGCTGCTGATGGATACGATGCGATCGAGTGAGGCGAGCAGCGCAGGGCGATTGCCAAAGGCATCCAGCGCGCCGACCTTGATGAGATATTCAAGCGCACGCTTCCCGACACCACGCAGATCCACACGCCGGGCAAACTCATTTAAGTTTTTGAACCTGCCGCTGCTGTTACGCTCCGCAATGATCAGTTCCACGGCCGCCTGACCGACGTTCTTGACCGCGCACAGGCCAAAACGGATATTGGGTTTGCCATCGAGATCCTCGATCGCAAAATCCCAGTCCGAAGCGTTGATATCCGGCGCAAGCACAGGCACACCCATGCTGCGGGCCTCGGCGACATATAAGGCGACCTGTTCCGTCTTGCCGGCGTTAGCGGAAAGCAGCGCCGCCATATACTCGGCAGTGTAATGGACTTTGAGGTATGCAGTTTCGACCGCGATGACCCCGTAATCGGCAGCATGACCCTTTGGGAAACCATAACGCGCGAAGGCTTCCCAATCATCAAAGATTTGATTGGCAATTTCCTCAGGAATATCTTTCGTTTTCGCGCCTGACACAAATCTTTGCCGGTGATTGAGCAGGACATCTGCCTTTTTCTTTGCGACGGCTTTCCTTAGATCATCCGCCTCGGAGGCAGTGTACCCGCCCAGGTTCATGGCGGTGTACATGATCTGTTCCTGATAGACGGTGATCCCATAGGTCTCTTTCAGGATCGGTTCGAGCAGTGGATGGCGATATTCGATCTCGGCTTCGCCATGCATGCGCGCGATGTAATCGGGGATGAACGCCATCGGTCCCGGACGGTACAACGCCACCATGGCGATGATGTTATCCAGCGTCCTGGGCTTCATCTGGACAAGGTAGCGGGTCATTCCCCCACCTTCGACCTGAAACACGCCAGCCGTCTGCCCGTTGCCCATCAGCTCGAATGACTTGGGATCGTCGAGGGGGATATTGCCCAGGTGGAGTTTGACCCCATGCCGTTTCTCGATCATGTCGCAGGCCTTGGCCATGACGCTCAACGTGATGAGCCCGAGGAAGTCCACCTTCAGCATGCCGAGCGAATCGAGAATGCCCATTTCGAACTGCGTAACCGTCTTGATGGGCGTTTCCTCCGAGCCGGAGGTCGGACGATGCAGCGGCAGATATTCCATGATCGGCTTATCGGAAATCACAACGCCGGCGGCATGCGTGCCTGCGTTGCGGACCGTGCCTTCCATCTTGGCGGCGGTGTCGATCAGCTCGCGCAGATAGGACTGGCTCTCGTAGATCTCTTTGAACTCGGGGATGGCCATGGCGTCCTGCATGGTCGTCTGGCGTCCGGAGACGAACGGAACGAGTTTGGCCACACGGTCCACTTCGGGCAGGGGGATATCCATCACGCGGGCCACGTCCCGCAGGGCGGCCTTGGTTCCCATCGTGCCAAAGGTGATGATCTGGGCCACCTTGTCGCTGCCGTACTTGTGCGTGCAATATTCGAGCATTTCGGCCCGGCGGTCATCGCGGAAGTCGAGATCGATATCGGGCATCGAGATGCGCCCGGGGTTCAGGAAGCGCTCGAACAGAAGGTTATGCTCGAGCGGGTCGACAAGCGTAATCTCCAGGCAGTAGGCAGCGATGGAACCGGCCGCGGAGCCGCGGGCGTTATACCAGATCCCGTTTTCGCGGGCGTGACGGCACAGGTCCCAGACGATCAGGAAGTAGGCCCCGAAGCCCATCTTGTGGATGACGCCCAGCTCGTATTCGATCCGTTCGCGAACCGGCTGGCTGGCCGCCTGCTCCCCGTAGCGTTTCCTCGCCCCTGCCTCGCACAAATGACGGAGGTACGTCTCGGCTGTGAAACCTTCCGGGACAGGAAAATCCGGCAGGTGATAACCTTTGAAACCCAGGTCCACGTTGCAGCGTTCGGCGATGAGCAGGGTGTTGCTCAAAGCTTCAGGCACTTCTGCAAAAAGACGGCTCATCTCCTGGGGCGTACGCAGGTAGTACGAGTCGTCGGTCATGCGCATCCGCTCGGGATCCGAGAGCAGTGTCTGCGTCTGGATGGCGAGCAGGATATCCTGCAGGCGGGCATCGTCCTGATTGATGTAATGCACGTCGTTGGTCGCGATGTATTTGGCAGAATAACGCGCCCCCATCTCGACCAGTTTGCGGTTGAGGTCTGTGATTTCCTTGATATTGTGCTGCTGCAGTTCGACGAAGAAGCGGTCCGGTCCGAAGACATCATAGTACCAGTTCATGCGCCGGACTGCCTCCTCAGGTCTATCCTCCAGGAGGGCCCGCGGGATCTCAGCCGACATACATCCGGAAGTGCAGATGAGCCCTTCGGAATGGGCAGCTAAAAAGTCCCGATCGATGCGGGGATAGTAATAGAAGCCTTCGAGTTGTGCGGCAGACGAGATCTTGAGCAGGTTTTTGTAGCCCGTCTCATTTTCAGCAAGCAGCAGGAGGTGATAGGAGGAACGGTCGAGCTTGGAGTCACGGTCCGTCATGCCGCGGGCCGCCATATAGGCTTCCACGCCGATAATCGGCTTGACCCCCGCCTCCCGGGCTGCCTTGTAA
>JBAVVF010000421.1:0-2981 GCA_049697155.1 Anaerolineales bacterium | reverse complement strand
ACCCACCCCGAAACATTAATTTCGGGGTGGGTCATGTTCTTATTCGAGAAGCAGCAAGGCGATCATCAGATAGAAGAGGCTCCTGCATCCGGTCTGCCGGCGATGGGATGCCCAATACGATTTCGAGAGGACCGGAAGAAGACAGCGGCAGGAGCGGCAAATGTCTTTGTAGTTAATCCAAAAGTGAGGCGGGGATCTTCCCGCCGTTTTGAGCGATCTTCTTGAAGAGGGCTTTTCGCAGAGCCTCGTTCTTCTCTGCGCTTCCGCTTTTCAAGCTGGCGTCAACACCCAGCTCTTTTGACAGCGCATCCCGATTTTCCCTGCTGCTGTTCACGTCAACCAGCTCCAAAAAATCGACGACGGAAGTTCTCCATTTCAGACGTCCGCCCTTCGCCAGCTTGTCAAGTTCAGCGGCAAGGTCAACATCTGATATGGTATTGGCACCGGGAACCAGACCCTTGATCTTTCCAAGAATTTTGTCAAGGACATCAGTAAAACTCATGTTACACTCCTTTTGGATGGTTTGTACTTCAATATCAGCATACGATAAACACTTCCCCGGCCGCATCCATCGACCGAGGAGTATTGAACTCCGCCACTTGGGGGAGACCGTCAGGAGCAATTATTCAGGTTAACCGAGATTGGCTTACCGTATGATTTCACAGGCAAAGGGCGACTGACCCCGAAGGGGTGCTGCGCGAAGTCGCCACTACGTTGTTGGGCTGTGTTTACGCTTTTTCTTCTCCCAGAATTGTATAACTCATTCTCTCAAGCAGCTCATAATCCCAGACCTGCACCTCGTAAACCATATCCTGTTCCGCATACTTTCGATGTATTGCTTCCATCATCGAGAACGGAAATACTTTGTTATGGTCTGGAAGGACGATTCCATTCGGTTGCGGTCCTCTGCAATTTATTCCGGCTGCGATTGTCTTCTGCCGGTAGGCAGTCAGACTATCGTTCAGGGTAAATGTTATGTTTGTTATATCATCGATGTCCCGTATCTTTACCAGGAGTATGCCGGGCTCTGCTTCCTCATGCCTTGTCCTTTGTTGTCCCAGTGCCATCGCCTTCCGGGTTGTGATCTTCGGGTAAAGATAGAAATACACCGGCACCTTCTGCTTCAGCCTCCCATATTCCCGGGTATACCCATCGAATAATTCTTTTTCGACAAATCGTCTTCTATTCAAATAATCACGTCGTTCGCTTTTTGCGTATCTGCCCCAGTACCATCCCTTTTGGGAGACAAACGTATCGCTAATTTCATCGATCTGGCAGGCTTCTGCCATCATGATCGTCTTGAACAGATGCGCTTTGTCCGTGAAGAAATGGATCAGGTATTGTAAGTCTTCATCCATCATTTTCATCATCCTTCTGTACACAGCCCAAGGGTATACGTTCCCCGCCAGGGACCCACGCCCAGCCGCTTGGACGGAACTGGCTTGAGCGTAGTGTACTCCTATTTTCACCCTGCGAGTCCCGCCATCATGACCCCCAGCGCACTTTGCCGGGGATCGGGTGTACGTCGTAGACATCGTGTCCGCAGGGACGCTTCGCGCCGTGCAGCGGGGCTGTGTTGGGTGCACTCACGATATGAATGGCGCTCTGGTTTGGGACCATTCATCGACACCATTATTACTTCGCCAACTCAAAAACCCATATTCGTCCACGATGATCACCCGCACTCATCCACCGACCATCTAGTGATAGGGCTAAACAGTATATCAGTTGATCATTCTGAAACAATGATCTGCCATTTCCTGTTTTCAGATCCCAGCCTACTATGTTGAACGCACATGCTGAGAAAACCTGTTTCCCATCCGGTGTCACAGTCACATCTTCCACAGATTGCTCCCACTTGCTGTCTCCTTTGAAGATACGCAACAATCCACCAGAAGATAGATCCCAGACTCTCACAGGATGAGGTCCAGGAAAACCTTCAGTCTCGGATCCTCCGTACTCACCGCCTCCAGAGATGATCTGTCGCCCATCCGGTGTCACAGCCACAGAGTACACCATATTGCCATGCTCGATGCTGTACAGTTGTTCGCCTGACAAATCCCAGACTCTGATGGTTCTATCATGTGACCCTGATACGATTCGCTGTCCATCGGGTGTTGTTGCCACAGTACTTACTCCGCCGGAGGGTTTTCTGAAATTGTGAAGCAGCCTACCCGAAGACAGATCCCAAACTTTCACGGCCGCATCCCATCCCCCGGAGACGATCTTCTGCCCATCTGCAGTTACTGCTACGGCTTGTGCACCTCCGGTGTGTCCTTCGAGATTGTGCAGCAACCTGCCAGAAGACAGATCCCAGACCTTCACAGTGCCATCCTTGTTCCCGGAAATGACCTGCTGACCATCTGGTGTCATAGCCAAAGCATACACAGCACCGGAATTCCCTTGAATGTTATGCAGCAATCCGCCCGATGACAGATCCCAGATCTTAATGGTCTTATCCCAGGATCCGGAGACAATTTGTTTGCTATCTGGTGTCATGACCAGAGCAGGTACAAGATCAGTGTGTCCTTCGATACAACGCAATTGTTCACTCCTGGACTGAATCAGACTTATTGATTCATCGTTCTTTTCTGCGCCCAACGGTCTGCGTTACCGCGGGTGATCTCGACAGGCTCGACCCGGCGGGGCGGGACGAGATCACGCCGCTTTGACGGAACTGGCTTGAGCACAGTGTACTCCTTTTGGCGGGTGCACGTCGAAGACTGCCGCTACAGCGGCGTGCGCAGCGGGGCTGTGTTGGGCAGTTTTTGTAGGACGGTTTTGAATTGAATTTGGCACCTCTATGATTTGATGTATATATTGGTTTGTATGCACTTTATGGGCACCAGAATCGGTGAAACAAATGTCTTTATAGATGAATAAGTCGTTGCCAACATATTCTTGTTTCTATTTACTCGTAAGTAGTGGCGACTGTCAGGGACAGGAAAGATCGGGAGCGGGTTGCAGAGGTAGTTCAAAGG
>JBAVVF010000420.1:0-1570 GCA_049697155.1 Anaerolineales bacterium | reverse complement strand
GCTCTGGCTGGTGAGCGGGCTGATCTTCCTGAGCATGATCGGGGCGTTCCCGCCCCGCCACACACACATGGTTTCGCTGATCCCCGTCATGGCATTGATCTCCGCGGCCGGGCTTTCCGCCGTCGTGGAGAGCCTGGCCGAACATCTGCCGGCGCGGATTCTGCCGCTGCGCGCCGCTGCGCTGAGCGTTCTCGTCGCGGCCGTCTCGCTGGGCATACTTTATTCCGGCGCGCAGAGATACTTTGTGACCATGCCGGAGACGTATCCGCCCTCCTTCGAAGACTTCGCCTCCTGGGCGGCCTGGCGGACCGAGAAACCCATCCTGATCATTTACGTTGGACGTACAGATATCCCGCACCAGGTAGCCTATCTTGTCAACGCGAAAGTGCTGCCGCATTCCTATCTGAACGTTGGATTCAATGAATTCTCGCCGCAAATTCACGTGAGACCTGACGTGCCGACTGCTCTTTTCTGGGAAACGCTCTCGAAAGAGGACATTCAGTATGTGCAGTCACCCCCGGCAGGCTTCAGCACTGTGGTCGAGGTGGCTGATAGAGATGGAAATATTCTGGGCTATGGGATGTCCAATGCACCGGAGATTCCTCTGCAATGGAAACCAGGCTTCTCCAGCGGGTGGCATTCCCTGACGGACACTCCGGTACGAATCATTTTGCTGCTGCTATTGATTGGCACTGTCCTGGCCTCGATAGTGGAACTGCGTCATCCCTCTGCATGGCCGCGCCTCTCGCTTGAAGTTGGGAGACAAACTCAGGGAGAGGCAGAACCCGGCTCGAGCGCGGAAAAAGCCGGGGACTTTGAGATTGTGCTGCGATTCCGAGTTCCCGTTCCTCCTAAACGGGAAAAACCCTGATCAGCGTGTAGCGTTTTTGCTTGTGGGCTGTCTCATCCTGTCGTGATAGCCTGGAAATGATCCAGGAGGAGTATCCCGGGGGAGACTCACTGTCGAAAAGGCCTGGAACGGCGATGTGCTCTACTGGATGGATGAACATGTCGCGATACAGAAATAGATATTAACCCGATAGCTCGAAATCAATTCGAATCAGTTACAATCGCCCCTATGAAAGCCGTCCTTTTCCGCCACCATGGCGGGCCGGAGGTGCTGGAATTTGCAGATTTTCCAACTCCGGAACCCAAACCTGGTGAAGCCCTGATCCGTTTGCGTGCCGCGGCCCTCAACCGCATGGATGTGATGGTGCGCAATGGCTGGCCCGGCCTGAAATTGGAAATGCCTCACATCAATGGGGCGGACGGGGCGGGAGAAGTGGCCGCATTCCAGGCCCCTCTTGCCGAGGATGAGGCAGGGATGAAGGTTGGCGACCATGTTGTCCTCAATGCCAACCTGGGCTGTGGGAAGTGTGAGTTTTGCCTGGATGGAAAAGATAACATGTGCCGAGAATGGCATTTACTCGGTGAGACGGTGCGCGGCACCTACGCGGAATACGTGTCGGTTCCGGTGAAGCAGCTTTATCGACTGCCAAATGATTTTGATTTACATCAGGCTGCGGCTGCCGCGCTGGTCTATCAAACGGCCTGGCATTCGCTCGTCAAG
>JBAVVF010000419.1:0-6303 GCA_049697155.1 Anaerolineales bacterium | reverse complement strand
GGCGGTCGGCAGGTATCGTTCCATCGGGCATGACATCGTCAATCACTGCATCAACGATATCCTCGTGCAGGGCGCCCGCCCCCTGTTCTTCATGGATTACTTCGCGACGTCGAAGCTCACGCCCGAGGTGACTGCGGAAGTGGTCACAGGGATCGCGGAGGCCTGCCGGGAAGCCGGAATGGTTTTGCTGGGCGGGGAAACTGCTGAAATGCCCGGTGTGTATCAACCCAATGAATTCGACGTGGCCGGGACGATCGTCGGTGCCGTGGAGCGCGATGAAATCATGCCGCGCAGGCTGGAGGCGGGTGACGTGCTCGTCGGGCTGACGTCCTCGGGTCCGCACACGAACGGGTATTCGCTCATCCGGAAGATCTTTGCAGACACGCCGCTCGATCAAACCTTGGTCGAACCCGGCCTATCGTTAGCCCAGGCCCTACTTGCCCCGCATCGTTCGTATTTGAACATCCTTCAACCTGTGCTCGCGCAGCTCAAAGCCCTCGTCCACATCACCGGCGGAGGTTTCGTCGAGAACGTCCCGCGCATCCTGCCGGGTGACCTGGACGCGCACATCCGCTGCGATGCCTGGACGCACCCTCCTCTCTGGAAGTTGGTCCAATCTGAGGGTCGCGTCCCCGCGGACGAGATGTACCGCGTCTTCAACATGGGCATCGGCATGATCGCGATCGTGGACAAAGGTTCCGTCGATGCAGTTCGATCTTCGATCCCCGAACCGACCTTTGTCATCGGCGAACTCCTCAAAGGTACAGGCAAAGTTTGTTTGTAGAAACCCATTGAAAGGAATGTCCCGTGTCCACTGAACTTCACTTACGTTACGGCTGTAACCCACACCAGGCTCCTGCGCGCGTGTACATGAAAGAGGGCGAACTGCCGTTCCAGGTCCTGTCCTCCGCGCCGGGGTACATCAACCTGCTGGACGCGCTCAACTCGTGGCAGCTGGTCCGCGAGCTGAAGTCTGCCACGGGCCTGCCCGCCGCGGCTTCGTTCAAACACGTCAGCCCGTCGGGCGCGGCCGTGGCCGTCCCGCTGTCAGATGTGCTCAGGAAGATATATTTCGTCGATGATATGGAACTATCCCCGCTTGCCACGGCCTATGCCCGGGCCCGCGGCGTGGACCGCATGTCGTCCTTCGGCGACTGGGTCGCGTTGTCGGATACGGTCGATGTTCCCACGGCCAAGCTGATCGGCCGCGAGGTCTCGGACGGGGTCATTGCGCCCGCCTACGAGCCGGAAGCGCTGGAAATCCTCAAAAAGAAGAAGCAGGGCAAGTATGTCGTCGTCCAGATGGACCCGGCTTATGAGCCAGGCTCAACTGAAGTTCGCGAAGTCTTTGGCATCCGCCTGGAACAGTGCCGGAATGATTACCTTCCCAAGTCCGAGGACTTTTCGAAAGTGGTCACGCAAAGCAAAGACTTGCCGGAAAGTGCCGTCCGTGACATGTCCATTGCTTCGATCACGCTTAAGTACACACAGTCGAACTCCGTATGCTTCGCGGTGGACGGACAGGTGATCGGCGTGGGGGCGGGGCAGCAGTCACGCGTGCATTGCACGCGGCTGGCCGGGGCCAAAGCGGACCTGTGGCGGCTGCGCCAGCATCCGCAGGTGCTCGGGCTGCCGTTCAAGCCGGAGGTCAAACGACCCGACCGCGACAACGCCATCGACCAGTTCCTGCAACTCGAAGTGACCGAGGCGGAGAAGGCCAACTGGGTGAATGTCTTTACGGAAACCCCGCGCCAGCTGACGGCGCAGGAACGGCGCGCCTGGCTGGACGGCATGTCGAACGTTGTGCTGGGCTCGGATGCCTTCTTCCCGTTCCGCGACTCGATCGATCGCGCTTCGAAGAGCGGCGTGAAGTACGTCCTCCAGCCCGGCGGCTCGAACCGCGACGAAGATGTGATCGCCGCCTGTGACGAATATGGCATGACCATGGTCTTCAGCGGCGTACGCCTCTTCCATCATTAAGCCATGCCTGCGAAACTTGTTGTACTCATTTCCGGAAATGGCTCCAACCTGCAGGCCATCCTGGATGCCTGCAAGTCAGGTGACCTGCCTGCCTGCGTGGTGACCGTCATCTCGAATAAAGCCGATGCCTATGGGCTGGTGAGGGCTTTCCATGCCGGAGTGGAAGCCATTCATTTTCCGAAACTGGAAAACGAATCCCGCACTGACTACGATGCCAGGCTCGCGGAATGTGTTGCCATCCGCCAGCCCGATTACGTGGTCCTGGCGGGCTGGATGCGCATCCTGACCTCTGCGTTTCTGAACTGCTTTCCGAACCGCGTCGTCAACCTGCATCCTGCATTGCCGGGTACCTTTCCCGGCACGCATGCCATCGAGCGGGCCTTCGAAGCCTGGCAAAAGGGTGAGATCCAAAACACCGGCGTGATGGTTCACCTCGTCCCCGACGAAGGTGTGGATAACGGTCCCGTGCTTGCCACGGAAATAGTGCCGATTTGTCCCGGCGATACCCTTGAAACTCTGGAAGTACGAGTCCACGAAGTGGAACACTGCCTCCTCGTGGGAACACTGAAAAAATTAATCCTGGCGTCTGCCTGAAGGAGCATCCATGCCCACTGCCATTCTCTCCGTTCATAACAAAACCGGACTCGTCGACTTTGCCAAAGGTCTCGCGACCCTCAACTGGACCCTGCTGGCCTCGGGCGGGACGGCGAAACTGCTGCGCGAGCAGGGTCTCGCTGTTACCGAAGTCGCCGATTATACAAAGTCGCCCGAGATCCTCGGCGGGCGCGTCAAGACCCTGCATCCGGCCATCCACGGCGGGCTGCTGGCCCGGCCCACCCAGGCAGACCTCGACGAGCTGCTCAAGCTTGGCTGGAACTATATTGACCTGGTGGCGGTCAACCTTTATCCCTTCGAAGAGACCATTGCCAAACCGAATGTTTCCTATGCCGAGGTCATCGAGAACATCGACATCGGCGGTGTGACCCTCATCCGGGCCGCGGCCAAGAACCATGAGCGCGTCACTTTGATCTGCGACCCGGCCGATTACACCAACGTTCTAGACATGCTGCAAAAGGGTGAGGTTCCGGCCGCGGCGCGCAAGGAATTGGCAGTCAAAGGTTTCAAAGCGACGGCTCATTACGATACGGTCATCTCGGAATATTTGAGCCGCTGTACATAGTTTTCTTATCCACCGGGTGGGATGGAATATCTCGTAAAATTTCCCCAGGCAATAGACAGAAACAATCACGGCCGTATTGAGATGGCCGTGATTGTTTTGATTTGGTTTGAGCAGATGCGCTGCAAGACAGATAAACAGGGAAGGATGGCCCGTTACCTCAGCAGTTCTGCTCCGTTGGAGGCGCGGGTAATGTAGATCTCCGGGCGGGAATTTGTTTCGGCTTCATAGCCGGCTGCCAGCGAGCGGGCAAACTCTTCGGCGTGGTCGCGCGCCACCAGGTTGACGGTGCAGCCGCCAAAGCCGGCCCCGGTCAGGCGCGCGCCGTAACAGCCGGCGAGCGTCTGCGCGACGCGGACCATCACATCCAGCTCCGGGCAGGAGACCTCATACAGGTCGCGCAGGCTGACGTGACACTGGTTCATCAGTCTGCCAAAGCTTTCGATCTTTCCCGCTTCCAGCAAAGCATCCGCCTGCTTCGACCGCTCGATCTCCTCCACCACGTGGCGGGCCCGCATCTCCACTTCGCGCGGCAGCTGCGCGGCCAGCCGGTTGAAGTCAGGCGGGCTCACGTCGCGCAGCGAGCGGACGTCCGGCAGGTCTTTCTGCAGCAGGCGCACGGCTTCCTCGCAGGCCGCGCGGCGCTTGTTGTATTCCCCCGAAGTCAATTTGCGACGCACGCCGGTATCGGCGATGACGATGGAAATGTTTTCGGGCAGGGGGATGGTCTTCCATTCCAGCGAGCGGCAGTCGAGCAGGAGCAGGTTGTTTTCCACGCCGCAGGCCGAGGCGAACTGGTCCATGATGCCGCAGTTGACGCCCACGTACCGGTTCTCGGCCTTTTGTCCAAGCAGGGCGCGCTGCATGGTCGGAAGGGTCCAGCCGCCGAAGGCCTGCCACACCAGCATGAATGCCATTTCAACGGAAGCGGACGAACTCAAACCGGAGCCGCGCGGAACCTTCGAGGTGTAAGCCGCATTTACCGGCAGGACAGGCAGGTTCTCTTCGAGCAGTGCCCACATGATCCCAGCGGGATAGAAGGCCCACTCGGGCAGGGGCGAGCCGTCGGCCTGGGTCTTCGACGGGATGGTTTGCGGGGAAAAAGCGGCCTGTTGAGCGAAGTCCAGCGCTGCTAGCGTGGAGTGACCCGCACCCGCAGGCGAGAAGGCGACATAGGTAGCGCGGTCGATCGCGGCCGGCAGGACGAATCCGTCGTTGTAGTCGACGTGCTCCCCGAGCAGGTTGACGCGCCCCGGGGCGCGGACAATGTGAGCAGGCGCGTGCCCGAACTGCTCATGAAACATTGCGGCTACTTCATCGATTATGTTCATGGATGTTTGTAATGCCGGTCGGAAAGGGAACGCAGCCGCTCGGCGGCGGTCTCGGGGGTAATGTCGCGCTGGGGCATGGCCAGCATCTCGTAGCCGACCATGAACTTGCGGACGGTCGCGGAGCGCAGGAGGGGCGGATAGAAATGCATATGCAGAGTCCACTCGGGGTGAGGTCCCCTGTCGAAGGGGGCCTGGTGAAAGCCCATCGAATAGGGGAATGACATCTCGAAGAGATTGTCGTAACGCGTGGTGACCCGTTTGTAGATGTCGGCCAGCGCGTCGGTCTCCGCGGCGGTCAGATCGGTGAGGCGCGGGAAGTTGCGGTGGGCGATGACCATCGTTTCGAAGGGCCAGACGGCCCAGTAGGGGACCAGCGCCGTGAAGTGATCGTTGGCGAATAGAATTCTTTCCTTGCGCCGATGTTCCTCGGCCAGATAATCGGACAGCAGTGTGCGGCCCTGACGGTCCAAATATTCCTTTTGATGATCGAGCTCCCTGGCAGGTTCGTTGGGGATGTGTTCGTTGGCCCAGACCTGGCTGTGGGGATGCGGGTTGGAGCAGCCCATCATGGCGCCTTTATTTTCGAAGACCTGGACGTGCCGGATGAAGTCGTGCGCGCCGAGCTGGCCGGATTGTTCCGCCCAGGTGGCAATTATCCTGGCCACATCCGCCGCGTCCAGCTCCGGGACGGTCAGGTCGTGGCGCGGCGAGAAGCAGACGACCCGGCACAGGCCGCGCTCCGAGATGGCGGACAGCAGCGGGTGATCCGCATCCTGCACGGGATCGGCCTCTGACAGCAGCGCGGCGAAGTCGTTGTCAAAAACATACGTGGAGGCATAGTCCGGATTCTTTATCCCGCCGGCCCGGTCATTGCGCGGGCAAAGATAGCAGGTCGGATCATATTCTGGAAGGTTTTCGAGCGAGGGCTTTTCCACCTGGCCCAGCCAGGGGCGTTTGGCGCGGTGCGGCGAGACGAGCACCCATTCGCCGTTAAGCGGATTGAGGCGGCGGTGTGGTGAGTTATACATAGGTTATAGTCATCATTTTACCCCGTCCAATTGAATAACAGCAACACCGGCGGAATGGCCTACCACAGAGCGCACTGAGCACACGGAGTGTTCCCCTTTTGTTTTCTCTCCGTGGTATGAATTTCGTGAGCCTGCGCCGTCGAAGCGCGGGCGTGCGCTCGTTATGCGCGAGCATGCGCATTTCAGGCGCGGGCATGTAAACTCCTGTGCGCGGGCTGAATTTGGTAGTTTCTGCCGCGAATCCTTCGACAGGCTCAGGACAGGTTTCGCCAATTTGCACGAATTTTCAAACCTTCGCGGTCATTCGCGTGACACCTGCCCCGGGTACCGGGGATTCGCGGCATGTCGGTCGGTGCGGGTTCTGGTTTGCAGTAGAGTGCCTGCAAAAGGCCAAAACCTCACCACGGGAACACCGAGACACGGAGTTTTTTTTAATTTTCTCAGTGTTTCCGTGGTTCAATGTGAGTTTGCGGTGTACAGGTCCTGAGCGGAAAATGAAAGTCCCGTGCAGGGTCAGTGCACGGGACGAATCAAGCAAAGTGTAGCAGCGGCTTCAGTCGCTTTCGCTTTGCGAACTCAGCCGAAATCCTAACGGCTGAAGCCGTTACTACGGCGAACTTTAAGTGGGTTGGGTCAAATATTTCAGTCCCGAGCCGGTATTGAACAGGACAATGCGTTCCTCGGGGTGAATCCATTTCTGATCGACCAGTTTTTGAAGAGCCGCCAGGGTTGCCGCGCCTTCGGGCGCCGCAAAGATGCCTTCCTGCTGGGCGAGCAGGTGCTGGGC
>JBAVVF010000418.1:0-5437 GCA_049697155.1 Anaerolineales bacterium | reverse complement strand
GCTTTGAAGCCGTCTATATACCGTTTGGATTCACCAGCCTCGACAGGACCGATAATACCGATCACCTTGCTGGTGGTGAGAGTGGCAGCCAAAACCCCATTGACATAGCCGCCTTCTTCCGCGGCTGCCATGAGGTCGAATACATTTGGCAGGTTGGTAGGCGCGATAGCGTTACTCCACGCAAAGGCGACTTCCGGAAAGGTGGGGGCGATCTCTTTGACGGCATCGCCGTATTGTGAGCCATGCGCGATCACCAGGTCATAGTCCTGGGATGCATAGGTGCGGATGGCTGTGGCAGCATCCTCGACGATGAACATACCCTGCGAATATACAAACTTCATCTTCTCCGGGCCGCCCATATCGTTCTGGATCCGGACAAGGGCGTCATATATGCTCTGGCTGAATGCCAGATCATTGACGGCGCTTGGCATAAGTACGGCCACACGAAAAGGTTCAGCCGAAGCAACGGTAGGTTCCGGAGCCGCGGTGGGCGTTTCTACCGGTGCGGCAGCCGGCGTGCAAGCTGCCAGCACGATGGCGATGATGGCAAGTAATGTGATTAAGCGATAGTTTTTCATGTTTTTCTCCGATTGGTTAAAGAGTTTAATTGTATACGTGCGCGTTCGTTGTTTCTTGTTCGATAGTTTGTATCAGTGGCAAAGTGAAAATAAAACAAGAGCCTGCCCCTAGTTTACTTTCCACTTTTACCTGGCCTCCGTGTCCTTCGATCACGGACTTGACGATTGCCAGTCCCAGCCCGTTGCCCTCGATATCCTTGACCTCGCCATCCCGGACGCGATAAAAACGATCGAAGATAAATGGCAGGTCATCGGCTGGAATGCCATAGCCCGTATCTTTCACGCGGATGGTGACAAGCTCCGCGTCCGCCGCGGCGGAAACCTCGATCGAGCCGCCGGCCGGCGTGTATTTACTGGCATTGCCCACCAGGTTGCGCAAAGCCTGTTTTAATTGCAGGGGATCGCCGCAAACGTTCAGCCGCTCCTTTCCCTCCTCCACGATCAGGGTCTGATTTTTGGTTCCGACCTGCGGCTGGAATTCGTCCGCAATCTCGGAAAGCATAAGATTCATATCCACGCTCATCCGCCTGACCTGCTGCCCCATATCGATCTTTGCCAGTTCCAGCAGGTTTTGCACAAGTTCACCCATGTTTACTGCGGCCGAATGAATGTGCTCGACAAAATCCGCCTGGTTGGCGTTCAAGGGTCCGACCTTCGGAAGCAGATCGCTGAAACCCGCGATGACCCCGATCGGGTTCTTGAGATCATGGGTGGCCGCGGAAATGAATTCATTTTTGGCCCGTTCGAGAGCCTTGAAGTGCGAGACGTCGTGAAGAAGGACAACGCAGCCGCCTTCCTCGATCGGTGTGAAGAGCGCGCTGAAGACACGTTGATCCGGCCAGACGATTTCGCCGGTCTGGCCTTTGCCAGTGGCCAGGGCCTCGTCCAGCAGCGCGATCAGTGTGTCATACCCATGTCCGCGCGCAAACGGCAGTCCCAGTCTGGCTTCATAATCCGTGAACAGTGCTTCTGCGGCCGGGTTGATCAAAGACAGACATCCACCCGCATCGAACATCAGGATCGGATCGGCCGCGCTTTGCAGAACCGCCGCCAGCCGCTGCTGCTCGTGTGCCACACTCGCATACAACTGGGCATTTTCCAGTGCGATCGCGGCCTGGCTGGCAATGGCCTGTAACAGCAACTGGTGCTCGATATTGAAGTAGTCCACCTTTTCGTGATTTAAGATCAGCAAACCGATCAGATCACGACGGCCGAACATGGGGACGATCATGACCGAGTGAGTCAGGTCACCGGGCAGGGCCTGCCAGCGCGGGTCCCGGTGCGTATCATTGATGATCAGACTCTCGCGCTTCTCCTTGATTTCCTCCAGCAGGGCATTCAAGGGTGGAAGCTGAAGCCTGGAATCGGGATTGGCCGATCCGGACAGGTGGTATTCCTTGTGGAGCGGCTTTTTCTGATTGAAGACAATGATGTGGCCGGTCATGGCCCCCAGCGTTTCGACGGTCCGGTGCAGGACGATGTCGGTCAGCTCATCGATATCGAGACGGGCGCTCAATTCCTTGCCTATCTCGGGCAGTACACTGAGCTCCTTGTTCCGGCGGCGGATGATGTCTTCGGCTTCCTTGACGCGCAGCTTCGTGCGGATGCGGGCCAGCAATTCACGCCGGTCGAATGGCTTCATCAGGTAATCGTCCGCCCCAAGGTTGAGTCCGGATTCAAGGTCGATCTGGCTGAGCCTGGCAGCCGTGATCAGGATGACGGGGATGTGCCGGATGCCAGGTTCTGCCCGGATTTCCTCGAGCACCTCAAAACCGTCTTTTTGAGGCATGTTGATGTCGAGCAGCAGCAG
Source organism: Anaerolineales bacterium (assembly GCA_049697155.1). Taxonomy (GTDB): domain Bacteria; phylum Chloroflexota; class Anaerolineae; order Anaerolineales; family Villigracilaceae; genus Defluviilinea. The sequence goes on along the minus strand of JBAVVF010000418.1, from coordinate 3,049 downwards.
ATCGGGCATTTCCGTGCGGGTCTTTTCCAGAGCCTGGATGCCGTTGGATGCGCTGAGCAGGCAATATCCCTCTTTCGACAGGACGCGCTCGAGCAGGGCGATATTGTCCGGCGAATCATCCACAATGAGGATCTTGGCGGACTGCAGAGGTGCGGCCGTCTTTTCCTGCGGTTTCATCTGTTCCAGATTTTCAAGCGCCCGGCTGACGATATCGTACATGTATTTTGGCTGGACCGGTTTGATGATGGTTTCGTTTACCTTGAGACGCCGCGCGCTTTCCTTCAATCCCGGTACATCATAAGCCGTGATCAGAATGGTGTAGGAGGGCGCCCCGGCCGGGCTGCTTTTCAATGCCTCGATCAGTTCCAGCCCGTTCATGCCAGGCATCATCATGTCTGTAATGAGCAGGTCCACCGAGTTCTCGGTGGCTTGCTGGAGTGCCAGCTTGCTGTCGTCGGTCGAGATCACTTCAACATCCGGCCCCAGCTGTGAGAGGGCACGCGCCAGGGTGATAGCCGTATTCGGATGGTCATCCACGACCAGGATACGTCTCTTTGCGGATTTGCTGGGATTGACAGGTTGGTCCATGGTTTTGACATTATTTTCCCCGAAATTGCCCATCTGGCCGATTGGTATAGGCAGAAAAAGTTGGTAAAAGTTTGCGGAATGAAAACCGCCTCCGGCCTGGACCGGAAGCGGGTTCTGCGTCTGAAGAAGGGTCGGCGCCGAGGGGAGTTAATCAGCGATTAACCGGTAGCCGGTCCCTCGGATATTGATGATGTAAACCGGATGGCGCGCGTCCGGTTCGAGCGCCTGGCGGATGTTGTGCATGTGCCACTTGACCAGTTCCTGGGACTCACGGGCATCCGCCTGATACCCCTGGGACTCGGCCACCAGGGTCTGATAATCGACCACGTTGGGCGAATGCCGCGCCAGTGCCAGCAGGTAGTCGAAGCTGGCCGGCGGCAGTGTGACGCTTTGATCTCCAAGGGTCACGCGCCGGGTATGCAGGTCGAGCGTCAGCCGGCCGCGGGTCAGGTAACGGTCGTCCGGGCCGGACATCTGCGCCAGGGTTGCGCCGGCGGGGCGCGTCTCCGTATTGCTTTCCAAATCCCGCAGTTCAGACTGCAGGCTCTCGATCTGTGACTGGACTTCCTTTTTGCGGCGCTTCTGCTGCATTTCGGTGAGAATGGTCCGGGTGCGCTCGATGAAGACTTCCGGTTTGAGCGGCTTGAGCAGATAGTCCGTAGCTCCGCTCCGCAGAGCTTCCAGCGCGGAGTTCAGATCTGGCTGCGCCGTAAACAGGATGACCGGGATTTCCGGTAACTGCGCATGGATCACTTTTAATACTTCCAGCCCGGTCATGTCGGGCATGCGAATGTCCAGATAGATGAGGTCGAACGGCTGGCGGGCCAGAAAACCAAGTCCTTCATTTCCGCTGGCGGCCGTTGTGACCTCGAAGCCGGCTCTCTGCAGAATGCGGGCCAGGGTCTGACGAAGTGTGGGCTCGTCATCGATGATCAGAATGCGACCCGTGAGTGTCATTTCGCAGCCTCGCTATGGATTGAGAGCCAGACTTTAAACAACGCTCCACACTCGGGATCATTCTCAACGGTAATCTCGCCCCGATGCTGCTGGATAATATCGTGTGTGATCGTCAGCCCAAGACCCGTTCCGCTTTCCTTGCCGGTAATAAAGGGCTCAAAAATGTGCGGCAGCAGCTGCGGGTCCACGCCCGAACCGGTATCCTTCACCGTGAACAGGATTCGTTCCTGGTCGATCAAATGCTGGGTGCTCACGATGATGCGGCCACCGGACGGCATGGCTTCGACTGCATTAACAAATAAATTCAAAACCACTTGCCTGATTTGATCGGGTATACCCATAATGCAGGGCAGTTGAGGATCAGGGTGAAACTCAAAGGTGATCTTGCTGTGCCGCAGGTGAGTTGCTACCAGGGTATAAACGTCCTCGATCAGATCATTGATTTCAACTTCCTGGAAGATGACCGAGCGGCTGGGCCGATAAACGTTGCGCAATCTTTCGATCAACATGCCCATTCGTTCGGTTTCCGAGAGGACAATTTCCAGGTCCTGATGTCCCTGCCAGGAAATCCCTTTTTCCTCCTTCAGCAGGAAGAGGGCATTTTGAATGGCCTGGAGCGGGTTGTTCAATTCGTGGGAAACGGAGGCCAGGAGGCGCCCCATGATTGTCAGCCGCTCATTTTGGATCAGCTGGGCGCGCATGGTCTTTTCCTGGCGCAGTGAATCCTGCACGGTGGTGTACAGGTTTGCCTTTTCAAGCGCCAGCGCCAGCTGATCGGCGACCGCGCTGATCAACTGCATGTGCCGGTCTGTAAAATGGCGCGATAGGTGCTGAACGTCCAAGACCCCCAACACCTGATCCTCGGTCTTGATCGGCATGGCCAGTTCGGCCTGGACGTCAGGCAGCAGGGGATTGGGCACATGGAATATAACCTGCCCAACGTCATTGGTCAGGAAGGGTCGCCCGGTTTCGGCCACATACCCGATGATGCCGGCCCCCAGGGATAAGCGCCGTTTCTGACGCTTGAATTCCTCGCCGATCGTTCCAGTCCCGTCGCAAAACAGAAGTTCGTTTGCCTCGGCATCCACCAGATAGATCTGCACATAATTGAATCCAAATTCGTTTTTCAATAAATTGATCACATCCCGCATGAGCTGTTCGGGATCGAGTGAGCCGACCAGACGCCGCATGATGTGATAAAGGGCATTGATTTCCTTGAGATCCTGCCGGGTTGTCTCGAGCAGCCTGGCATTCTCAATTGCGATGGCCGCCTGGGTTCCGAGGGAGCCCAGCAGATTGATGTCATCCGCATCGAAAACGCCGGCCTCATTGCTCTGCATGCTGAGAGTGCCCACGCGCTGCTCATTGCTCTGAATGGGCGCGACGATCAGCGACCGGAATGTGACAGTGGGTGACTGCTCCAGAAAGCGCGGATCCGTGCGGGTGTCCGAAATGGCAATCGTTTGTCCAGTGGCCATGACCTCGCCCGCGATCCCTTCCCCAA